>MNXO01000147.1 GCA_001872995.1 Bacteroidetes bacterium CG2_30_32_10
TGAATTTAACGTACAATATTTTCAGGTATATTCAATTGCGAAAAGTAGCTTTCATGGGATAGGTATGTCCAAACCACAAAAAGCGATATTGTAACTTGTTGATATTTATGATTATAAAAAATAGGGGGGTAAAAATTAGGTTTTTAGAAAATTAAATTGTATTTTTGTTTTCGACACTGTACTAAAAAAATTAGTTTTTAGAGGTGCCCTTTTATAAAAAACATTATTTAACTAAAAACAAAACATTATGAAACGAATTTTACTTTTATTGGTTTTATCTTTTTTGGTACAAAACTATCTTTCTTCCCAGACTTTATTTCGCTCTGGAATTTTTTTACATCATTCTACTGGTGCTAATATTTGGGGACCAAATGGCGCAAGCACAACAATTCCAGTTCAAATGACCAATTACAATACAGCTCATAGCTATACTGGTGGAAATGCAGTAACTATGAGCGAAGAATGGTGGGCACCTTCTGATAATGAATGGAGCACTCAACACACTTTCTTTGAAGACCCAAGCTTGATTACAGGTATTGGTTACTATTTACTTACTAATAATGTAATAGTAATAAAATCTTGTTTTCCTTCTTCCGCTATTGAGTCAATTGGACAAGCATCAGATACTCTAACCCCAACATACAAGTCCATTTATAATTATAAGTGGCATTGGAGACACATTATTAAAGTGATGCAGGAACATTCAAATAATTTTTTTGCAATTTGGACTAATGCACCATTAGTTGCAGGTGCAACTAATGCAACAGAGGCAATGAATTCGCATCGTTTTTGTAAATGGGCAAAAGACACATTGGCTGCTGGCTTAGACCCTATTTTTGGAGCTTTCCCACCAAATGTTTATGTGTTTGATTTTTTTCATAAACTAACTGATGCAAATGGCTTTCTAATGAGCCAATATGCAATGAGTGGTTCCGATAGTCATCCAAACACTGCCGCTACCAATCTAGTAGCTCCACAATTTGTTCAAGAGATTTTTAATGCTGCTATTGCTTATGAAGCCATTCATAATGGGATAAACGAGATTAATAATGATAATATTTTGGTATTAGAAAATACGCCCAATCCATTCAGTGAATATACCAATATTTCATTTTCAATTCCCCAACAAACAAAGGTACAATTAAGTATTTATAATTTAAATGGCGTGTTAGTTAAGCAATTATTGGATGAAGTAAAACCAAAAGGTTTATTTGCAATTACATTTAATAGTAACGAGTTTGAAAATGGCACTTATTTCTGTCAACTAAAAACAAACAAAACTACAATCACTAAGAAAATGCTTATTGTGCATTAATTTTTGATAAATACTTTTATATCTTCATTTAATCTTGTAGTGTATTATTTCTTTATTTATTTTTGCGATATGAAATTTTAACCTATCGTAATTTTTAAAATAATACATTATCAAATGAATAAGTCGTTTAGCGTTGCTAATTCCTTTTTTTCCAGAAAACAAGCTCTAATAATAGGGATTAGTTTTATATTTGTTTTTTCAAGTTGCAATAGAAACAATAATAAAACTGAGACAAATAATTCTATTGATGAAATATCAGGCAATCTCATCCTATTTCATGCGGGTAGTCTTTCTGTACCAATGAAAGAAATAGCAGCCGCATTTAACAAAAAATATCCAAAAGTAAATATTTTGATGGAACCTGCAGGCAGCGTGGAATGTGCCCGTAAGATAACTGAACTAAATAAACCCTGCGATATATTTGCTTCTGCAGATTATAAAGTGATTGATAATCTATTGATACCAAAATATACAGATTGGAACATCAAGTTTGCAGCTAACGAATTAATTATTGCATATACTAACAAATCGAAATATGCTGATAAAATAAGCAAAAGCAACTGGTATGAGCTATTATTACAAAAAGAAGTTTTATTTGGTAGGGCTGACCCAAACACCGACCCTTGTGGATACAGGTCGGTGCTTACTATGCAATTGGCTGAAAAATATTATCATAAGAAAGGGTTAGAATCAAAACTCTTGATAAAAGACAACAATTACATCAGACCCAAAGAAACAGATTTGATAGCATTACTCGAAAGCAATGCAGTTGATTATATCTTTTTGTATCGTTCATTGGCAGAACAACATAAACTTAAATATCTATTGTTGCCAGATTCAATCAATCTTAAAAAAATTAAATATGATGATTTTTATAAAACAGCTAAACTATCTATCAATGGAAATAAGCCTGGTGAAGTGATTACCCAATATGGAGAACCCATGGTATATGGTATTACTATTCTTAAAGATGCTCCTAACTTAAAAGCTGCGAATACTTTTGTAGAATTTCTATTAAATAAAAATAATGGAATGAAGATAATGGAAAGCAATGGACAACCATCTTTAGTTCCAAGTAAAACAGAATATTATGATAAAATTCCTGATAATTTAAAGAAATACGTTATCAAATAGATTGTTATGTTAAAAAAAACTTCTTGGTTTCTTATTATTGCTGAATTATTAGGTGGATTGGTTTTACTATTTATTGTGGCACCCCTGATTGGAATGATATTTTCTACTACTATGCCCCAAATAATTGAAACTGCGAAGGATAAACAAGTTACTGATAGCATTTGGTTAACTATAGGCATCTCAATAACCACCACCATTATCTTCGGTTTGTTTGCTGTTCCATTGGCATACTTACTTGCAAGAAAAACTTTTCCATTGAAGCGTCTTGTTCTTGGCATTATAGACATGCCCATTGTTATTCCCCATTCAGCAGCAGGGATTGCAATATTAGGTTTTATATCTCGCGATTCGCTGGTAGGAAAAACGGCTGGTTTGTTTGGATTAAACTTCGTAGGACATCCTGTGGGCATTGCATTTGCTATGGCATTTGTGAGCATTCCATTTCTTATTAATGCAGCAAGAAACGGCTTTGAGGCGGTTCCTGAACGATTAGAAAAAGCGGCTCTTAATTTAGGAGCTTCAAATGCTAGAGTTTTTTTTACAATTTCTGTTCCGCTTGCTTGGAGAAGCATTGTTAGTGGCATAATTATGATGTTTGCCCGTGGAATGAGCGAGTTTGGAGCCATTGTCATTATTGCATACCATCCAATGGTAACGCCAGTTTTAATATACGAACGTTTCAATTCCTTCGGTTTATCATATGCACGCCCGGTATCGTTGATTTTTATTGCGGTTTGCCTTGTTTTTTTCATATTAATGCGTTGGTTGTCTAATTACAAAAAGAATGCTTGAGCTTAAAAATATATCTAAAAACCTTAAAACATTCAATTTGAATGACATTAATTTTCATGTTAAAGAAGGGGAATATTTCCTATTACTCGGAGAATCTGGGGCAGGCAAGTCAATTTTATTAGAAATAATAGCAGGTTTAATAAAACCAGATAAAGGAAACATCTATATACAGGGGAAAGATGTTACAAAAGAAAAAATTCAACAAAGAGCCGTTGGTTTAGTGTTTCAAGACTATGCAATTTTCCCACATCTATCCGTATTTGACAATATTGCATACTCATTAAGACCAATAAAAATAAGCCATTCCGAAATTCAAAAAAGTGTTCATGACATTGCTTCTCAAATAGGAATTGCGCATTTATTAAAGAGAAACCCCAATTCTCTTTCGGGAGGCGAATTGCAAAGGGTTGCCCTTGCAAGAACACTTATTCTTAAACCTAAATGTTTGCTTTTGGATGAGCCTCTTTCTTCTTTGGATACCCAACTAAAAAAAGAAATAAGGAGTTTATTACGAACTATCAATAAATTGGGGCAAACAATTATTCATGTTACCCATCACTACGAAGAAGCAATTGCTTTAGCAAACAGAATTGGAGTTCTAGAAAATGGAACTATTTCTCAAATAGGAACCCCAAATGAAGTGTTTTCGCATCCAAAATCAGCGTTTATTGCCAATTTCTGTGGTATTGCTAACTTCTATAAAGGGATTCTATATAATGATAACATCAATCAACCTGCTCGTTTCGAAACCAATGGAATTTCTTTGTATGTTAGCACAAATGCCAGCAAAGCGTGTGGCTATATATACATTAGAAATGAAGATATAGTCATCTCTAACGAAAAAGCACAACTAAGCTCAAGAAATGAATTGGAAGGCATTATTGAAGACATAGAGCCCCTTAAAGAAGGTTTTGAAATCATCGTAAATATTGGAATTAAAATTACGGCTTCCATCACTGCAACAGCCATCAATGAATTAGATTTGTATATGGGAAAGAAAGTTTTTCTTTATATCAAAGCAACTGCCATAAAGTTTATTTGCTAATTTGCTAATGTGCTAATTTGTTAATGTGCTGATATGCTGTTTTTTATTGTATTAATAGTTAATAAATAGTAGAAATAAACCTAAAGCAAGATGACTATGTAATAAATACTTTGTACTAAATACCATGTACTATAGACTCTTTAGCACAATCACTGTAATTTCTGGTTTAATACCAAGTCGTATAGGTAATCCGAGGAAGCCAAGTCCTTTGTTTACATATAAATATTGTTCTCCTTCTTTGTAAAGTCCGCCCCAATGAGGATACATATATTGTATAGGGCTCCATCTGAAGTATTTATTATAAAAACCGATTTGCATTCCGTGTGTATGACCCGATAAAGTTAAATCAATATTGGTCTTTCCTTGAACCTCTCTATCCCAGTGCGATGGATTATGCGACAATAGTATTTTAAATATTGAATTTGGGACCCCATTCATCGCTCTTTTTAAGTTTCCATATTTCTTAAAAGGAGGCAACGACCAGTTTCTTACTCCAACAATTGCTATCGAATCATTGTTTATTTTAAGATAACAGGCAGTATCAAGCAGCATTTTGAACCCCATCAATTGATTTGCCTTGACAATATCGAAATAATTGTTTAATTTGTCTGCTTCCGTGTACCATCGCCTGTAATCACCCATATCGTGGTTACCAAGAATTGCATATTTGCCATATTTTGCTTTTAAACACTTAAACATTGAAATATAATCATTGGCTTCAATGGCTTGGTTGTTGACCAAATCGCCTGTAAAGAAAATTATATCCGCATTCTGAGCGTTAATTAAATTGATGGCTTTTGTTAGATAACTAGTATCGGGAAAACTACCCAGATGAGTGTCTGAAATCTGCACGATTTTAAGACCATCGAATGATTTAGGTAAATTCTTAAAGCTAATTTCGTGTTTTTCAATTTCAAAATCATACTTACCCCATTTCATTCCATAAGATAAAAGCAATAAAAAGAGTAATGCGGTTATCGTGCCTATTATAAAGAAAAAATTAGATACTTTTCTTCCAATTAACTTAAAATCAAATGTTTTTTTTCTAAAAACAAACTTACAAATGATGAAAATAAAGAAAAAGAAAATTTTATCTTTTACTTTAAATAGAATCATTGTCATTTTTAGGAAAAGAATAATAAATAAAACGCCGAAAATATTGAAGAAGTGGCGAGACTTTATATAATCAAGACTTATGTTCCTTACAGAAATAAGGTAAATTGCAGCAAACACAAGAAATAAAGCACTAACTATCCATGGCAATTTTTTTATAAAACGCTTTTTCTTTCTATTTTTCCATTCTTTAACAAAAGAACCTAAACTATAATAGGTTAGAATGTCAATTATAAGTAGAAATACAATAAAAAGAAGTAAACGAAATATGATTAGAAAAGACATTTGAAGAATGGGTTTAAGAAATTTCTAACTGATGACCCATTTTATCGCGTTTTGTTTTCATATAACGCAAGTTGTGTTCATTGGGTTTAATAATAAGTGGTATATTTTCAACTATTTGCAATCCATATCCGATAAGACCAGCTCTCTTAGTTGGATTATTTGTAATCAATCGCAGTTTAGTAGCACCCAAATCGCGTAATATTTGAGCACCAATCCCATAATCTCTTTCATCGGCTTTAAAACCAAGTTCAATATTGGCATCTACCGTATCTTTACCCAATTCTTGAAGATGGTATGCTTTTAATTTATTCATTAAACCAATACCTCTACCCTCTTGATTCATATATAAAACAATACCTTTCCCTTCTTTTTCAATCATTTCCATAGCAGTATGAAGTTGATCACCGCAATCACATTTTAAAGAACCAAATATATCGCCTGTTACACAAGATGAATGCACACGAACCAATACTGGTTCATCTTTTTCCCAACTTCCTTTCACCAAAGCCAAATGTTCTTGGTTATTTGTTTTTTGTTTATATGCAATTAATTGAAAATCGCCATACAAGGTTGGCAAACTAACAGAAACCTCTTTAGTAATTAGACTTTCGTACCTCATACGATAAGCAACTAAATCTTCGATAGAAATGATTTTTAAATCGAATTTTTTTGCGATTTTAAATAATTCGGGCAAACGAGCCATAGTGCCATCTTCATTCATTATTTCTACCAAAGCACCAGCAGGTTTGAGACCAGCGAGACGTGTTAAATCTGTAACTGCCTCTGTATGTCCTGTACGTTGGAGTACACCACCTCTTTTAGCCTTCAGTGGGAATATATGACCAGGTCTGCCAAGTTCTTCGGGCTTAATATTTGGATTGGTAAGTGCATTTATTGTTTTGGCTCTATCACTAACAGAAATGCCTGTGGTGCAGCCATAGCCAAGCAAGTCAATAGAAACAGTAAAAGGAGTTTCGTGAGAAGAAGTGTTTTTAGTAACCATCAATTCGAGTGCAAGTTCATCGCACCTATCTTCTGTAAGAGGAGCACAAATCAGTCCTCTGCCATAAGTAGCCATAAAATTGACAATCTCTGGAGTTATGGTTTCGGCAGCAGCAATAAAATCGCCTTCATTTTCGCGATTTTCGTCATCAACAACAATAATAACTTTGCCTTTTTTAATATCGCTAATGGCTTCCTCTATGTTATTTAGTTTTGAATGCATTTTATATGTATTTTTTATCTGAAAAATTTTACAAAATTACCCATTTTTTTTGAACCTTAGCTTAAATGCTACTTTCTTTTTGATTCTATATGCAATAAAAGTTTTAAAATAGATAATATCCAATTTTGTAAGTTGCCCTATTAATTGATTGATTTCGAATTAATAAGTTTTATTTAATTATTATTGTTTTATTTTGAAACAGGATTTTATCGCCCACACGCAATTTTTTTCGTTTTTGTTTTTCAACAATATTGTTTACCAATGCTTCTCCATTTTCAATTCTTTGATTGGCTTCGCCACCAGTTTGAACGTACCCTAAAAACTTTAAGAGGTTGTTTAATGTTATATATTCGTGTTTTTTTAATTCAAATTCTATCATAAAATGGGAGTTATTTTAATGTTTCTAATTCCTTATTGTAATCGTATTGGAGGTCTTCGTGCAGCTTTGCCATGGCATCTTTAATTCTCTTGAGCTGATTGAGGTATATGTTATGTAATGCTTGAGTAGCATCAATAACAATATCAGATGCTTTAATTTTTTGACAGAAATAAATAAGTAGTTCGACTTCGGTTTGTGCAATGCTCGAATACTTGATATGTTTATTGGTGTTTCTGAGAATCTTCCGTAAGCTTTTTTTGATGTAGTAGTTATTGCTCAGATTTATATCTTCAAAAGCAGTGTTAATTTCGACTTTAATATTTTCGATATAAGACTGTTCATCGTGGGCTTGATAAAGCAAATAAGTTAATAGCTCTTTGTTTTCTTTTTTATACTTTGCCAAGCGTAAACAAAGTGCAATTAAGCGTGTATTTGAACTTTCGTTTAATTCGTTTTTAATTTCATTTAGAGAGGATGCTTTCATTGTGTGTTTTATATTTAAGCTTGTTGCTTAATCATCTGCATTCAAAAATAACAAGTAATAGAACAGGTCATTATTCTTGCGATTTCAAGTTCCAGAATACTTATTTTTCTGAGCAAATTTAGTATAAAAGCATCAATTTCTTTTGTTATTATTATAAAATACTTTCTATTCTTTAATAATCTTCTTAAATTCAAATGTTTTCCCATTCTCCAATTTTATCAAGTACATTCCTGGTGCAAAGTTGTTTGTTTGCAATGTTGTCTTTTCTTTCAAATTTCCTTTATAAACAACTTGACCCATGCTGTTTATCATTTCAAAAGGGATGTTTTCAGTATTGCTAGAAAATTCAATGGTTAATTCTGAACTAAATGGATTGGGATAAACATGAATGGTTTTATTGTTTTCAATAGAGTTGATACCCACATTGGTGAGAATATTTGTTGATGTCCAAGTATGGTTGTCGCCAGAACAAAGCCAAGCATAAGTAGAAACTTTTTTTCCTTCGCCATACCATGGATTCATATAATACACATTGTTACCAGTTATGCCATGTCCCACTATAAAATGTCCTCCACCATTTGTCCATCCCCAGCGAATAATGAAAAGTCTATTTGCTTGTATATTGGATGAGATATCTGATAGCGATAAAGTAGAAGAAATACCTGTATTAGATAAATATGCAAAGTGAACTAAAATATCTTGAATACTACCAGCAAAACCCCAATTATAATTCCAGAAGTTACATCCTTGCTCTGCATTAACACAACAATTAGTAGTTCCGAAATTGTGCCAAGTTGCAACCGAACGCGTATATTCTGCAATGGAACATTGCGAAGTGTTGGCAGCATAATAATCTAAAACACATGCAGTAACTGCAGCCCAACACCATTGATCATGTTCTTGAATTACTTCACTAACATTTAATATTTGTGCCTTCAAGGTGGAATTCGCAAGTAAGGATATTAATAAAACTAATAATATTGCTTTTTTCATCGCTTAATTGTTTTTTATCAAGTTAATAATGTCTGTCAAATCATATAAATTGCTATTGGCATTTTCTATTGGAACAAACTTTAATTGGTTTTGGGTATTTACTTCCATCAAAAAATCTGATTTAAGTTCATAAACTCTAAGTAAACCAATTGTCTGATTTGTCTTTTTTGCTAAAAAAGCTTTGGCAAGTATACTTGCTCCATAATCTACTGCTTTATATACTCCATCTTCGTTTATAATAGTTAACAAAGAGCGGTATTCGTTATCAACAACCACAGGAACTCTCCATGTGTTGGTAAATATAATGCTTGTATCTTTCAAGGTATATATTTTAATAAGAGGAGCGAAAGAGATTTTCTCAAATTCAGCTTTGTTATTGAAACCATAATCGTTTAAATTCGCTTCGGGAATATTGTCAATCAATAAATGAATTTGGTTTTTGGCTGTTCGCAATATCGAATCTGTTTCGGAATTTTGAAATAGTACATCACTTTTGTTTTGCTGCGAAAAAGCAATGGTATTGACAGTAATTACCATTATTAAAGTTAAAAGCAGCATTAGTATCTTTTTCATAATTATTTGATTTTGGTTTATTTTCATAAAGGTTTATTTGAACATTTTGTGTTCGGTTGCCCAGGAAGCAGTAATGTCTTTTTCCCATTTATCAGTTTTAGCTAAAGTTTTTTCGAGTTGAGTAGCATTCACCACTATTTTTTTAAGCAGCGGGTTTTTAGAGCAGTTCAGCAACACCAAAGAATCATTTTTGCTGACATCTAAAGATTTGAGCTCATTCTCGCTACAGAGCAATTCGCTTAGTGCAATATTTTTAGTAACATCTATTGTTTTCAGATTGTTTTTAACACAGCTTAATTTTGTTAAAGCAATATTGTATGTCAAAATTAATGATTTGATTTGGTTCTCATCGCAGAGTAATTCAGTTAAAAGCGTATTTTTGCTGGCATCTATAGATTGCAGATTGTTGTTATAACACCACAATTCCGTTAAGGCTGCATTCTTGCTAAGATCAAGAGAAGTAAGTTTATTGGAATAACATTCAATGTTTGTAAGTGAAGGGCATTTATTAACAATCAGATTCACTAGCTGATTATTGTCGCAACTTAAATAGGTAAGAGAACTATTTTTGGATAGGTCAAGAGATTTAAGCATATTGTTGTTGCAATACAAGACAGTTAGGTTTGGATTATTAGTGAGCACTAATGAAGTGAGCTGGTTTTTATTACACCAAATAGATTCTAAATCGGGGTTCATACCAACATCAAGTGTTGCAAGTTTATTATCTCCGCACCCTAATTTTGTTAAAAGGGTACATTTACTAATATCTAAGCTGATAAGTTGAGAAGATTCGCAATATAATTCTGTCAATGCATTATTATTGCTTAAGTCGATGGTTTTCTTTTGATTTTGGAATTCCCATAAATCATTTAAAGAATTGTTTTTAATGCCCTCAATGTCGGTTCTTTGACCGCCACAGCTCAATTTTGTTAAAGCGGTATTTTTTGTAACATCAATGGATGAAAGCAAATTAAATTCGCAGTATAATTCTGTTAAATTAATATTTTTACTGACATCCAAAGTTTTGAGTTTGTTTTCTGAACACCACAAATATAACAATGCGCTGTTTTTATTGATATCTAATGAAGTGAGTTGATTGCTAAAACAGTATAAAATAGTCAAAGCAGTGTTTTTAGTAACATCTATGTTGGTGAGTTGGTTGTTTTCACATTGTATTTTTGTTAAGACCACATTTTTAGAAACATCTAAAGCAGTGAGTTGATTGTTGTGGCAGCTTAAATTGGTCAATGCAATGTTTTTTCCAAGCGATAAACTAGTTAGGTAGTTGAACCCGCAATCTAAATAGGTCAATGCATTATTTTTGGTAAGATTGATAGACGTGAGCTTGTTGTTATAACAGAGAATTTTGGTAATAGCAATATTTTTACTTACATCTAGAGTTGTAAGTTGGTTATTAAAACATTGTAATTTCGTCAATGCATTATTTTTACTAAGATTTAAAGTAGTGATTTTATTGTTAGCACAACTTAAATTGATTAACGCAGTATTTTTGATAAGATTAAGTTCTGAGAGTGAATTGTAGCCACAATCTAAATGAGTTAAATTGGTGTTTTGTGTTACATCAATTGTTGTCAACTTATTGCCAGAGCATCCTAAAACAGATAAAGCATTGTTCTTACTAACATCGATGGATGTAAGCAGATTGTTATAACATTGAATAGTGGTTAAATGTAGGTTTTTACTAAAATCTAAATTTATAAGCTGATTATTGGCACAACAAACATAAGTTAATTCTTTGTTTTTGCTCAAATTTAGCGTTGTCAGGTAATTATATCCACAATCAAGGTAAGTGAGAGCAACATTTTTGCTAATATCAATACTGACGAGTTGGTTGTCCATGCAAATAAGACTAGACAAAGCCGTGTTTTTACTTAAATCTAGGGTGGTGAGTTGATTGTTGGCACAATTTAAATAAATCAAATCAGTAAATGCTGCTATGCCCTCTAAATTCTTAATGTTTTTTGAATTAATCATTAAAGAATCAACCAGTTTTGCTTCACTATGTTGTATTTGACCATCGTTATTTTTATCAACTCCTTGCATTATTAATGATTTTTTAAAATTAACATCGGGAATGTTAATATTTTGAGACTGTAACGTCATTAATATAAAGGACATACTTAATATTACAAGGATTGGTTTTTTCATGGGTGTATGTTAATTTTTCGACTTTATGACCACCAGTAATGCTTTATAAATAGTTAACTTGCTTTGTTTCTATACTTATTGGTAGGTAAACTTTTGTTTATATTCATTTTAGAAAAATAATTGTTAATTGTTAAATGTAAACTTGAGGTTAAAATTGAATGGTATTAAATAATACAAAAATACACAAACCCATCATAAGATACACCCTAAATTATAAAAAATATTGCCATAAAAGAAAAAATAACGATTGCTTGAATTTTTGGTGTCTATTCGCAAAGTTTTCGGTATATGCGGGTTAAAAAGCTTAATAAAAAAAGTATTTCTTAATAGTGTTATACTTCTTTATTTTCTTTTTTATCAAAACCGTCTTTTACCCATAGAAACATAGCAACAAGTAGCCAGTAAAAGCCAGTAAATACTGCAAGATAGCTTATAAATTTTTCTATTAATCCATATCTATCGAGCAATGAAAAAAGTAGCATGCCAATACCCATCATATACAAAGACATAAAAAGTCTTTTCAATCCAGGATTTATTTTTTTAAGACCGTTGTATAGTGAGTTTATTTTGCCTTTGTTAGTGGCATTTTCGGGTAAATTTTCTTCCATAATGATTTCTTTTAAGGGTAGTTTGCACTTTAATTTGATGATATATATTGATTTTCAATATAAATTAATAGCATTAATATTAAGTATAAAAGTATAACCTTTTTTATAAAAAACAAATCATTTGTAGAAATAATGTCCAATTATTTTGTAGGTAAATAAACAATCTGAAATTTCTTGTCCATTACCAATGTTATGGGCTATTAAATATCTTTTTCCATCATTCGACTTAAGATTGACAACAATTCCTATATGGGTAATTGCTCCACCAAGATTCCACACCACAATATCTCCAGGTATATAATCATTAGGCTCTTTGCTAATCTTCTTTATGGTGCCAAAACGGTTAAAGAAAGTCATAAGATTAGGAACTCTACGATGGTCAATATTAGAATCAGTTTTTTTAAGTCCCCATATTTTAGGATATTTATCGAAGTTCGCAAGCATATCTTCATGAACTTTTTGTTGCAAATCAATATCTAGTTTTCGGTATGCTCTAATAATTAAATCTGTGCAAACTCCCATATTAGAAGGCACATCGCCACCAGGGTATTTTATCACAAAATAATCTGGTGTATATACTACTTTCTGCAAAGTTAATTCAATTGCTGCATTGGAAAGCTTCAAAGCAAAATCATCTTGAGCGCTAAGGGTGTTTATTATACTTGATAGTATTAATAAAAAAGCGATTTTTTTCATTTCAATTAGAATTGATTCAAATGTTTAGTATAACAAACTTAAATAAATATTTGCAATTTTTGGGTTTTCTGTAATTTTCTAAAAAAATATCAATTAAATGGCTATATTTGTGAATGATACTTAGTATTTGCTTTAAATAAAAAAATAAAACAAATACAACCAAACTAAAACAATAATGATGTATATTTACCAATAAATCTATTTATAAATCTAAAACAAACAAATTTATGGGACTATTTTCAAATTTAATTAACAAAATCACTGGTGGTGGAGCAAAAGTTACAGTTATAGCTGAGAATCCTAAGCTAACCGGAATATTTAAAGTAAATGTAAAAGCTATTGTAGCAGATGGCGACCTTAAAATTGAGAAAGTTTATCTTTATCTCAGAAGCATTGAAAAAACAAGAGTTAGAAACGTTCAATTTCCTGCAACTTCAACACAATCGGCTCAGCAACGCGATGTAAATGGCGAAGAAGAAGTCTCTAAGACCGAATTTGTAGTAGCTCCAGCTCAAACATTAACTGGTAAACAAGAATACAATTGGACTGCAGATGTTCAATTGCCACCAAATGCACTACCTACATATATGGGTAAAAATGCTTGGTATGAATGGGAAATATTGGCAGGTCTCGATGCACCTGGCAACGACCCTGATTCTGGTTGGATAAAATTGATGCTCGTTAATTAATGATTGGTTTTTATTATAGCCTTGCCGCATAAGCGACAGGGCTTTGTTATTAAAGAAATTATTAATCACTTTAAACCATTTAACAATGCAAATGAACAAACTCCATTTATTAATAATTATAATTTGCCTTTTACAATTGAGTAATGTAAGCCATTGCCAGAATAACAATTCGTTGCCTGCCGATACGATAATAAAAACGCAGGATTTAAATAATGAACAATGGCAAATGTGGGACAGCATTAGCAATTATTGGTTAAAAAATGAATTTCAAAATTGTCTTAAAATGAACAATTTGAAACTGAGTTGTGGCTATTGTGCAAGTGTTTATCTTACTGTAAATCTTTTTATTGACAATGAAGGAGAACTCAGCAATTATGAAATTGTGAAGGAAAGAGTTTGTGGCTCAAAAGCAAGCACCAAACTTAAAAACTGTTTTATGCAATACTTTGAAACTATTGTTTTTCCTGTACCTTTGCGAAATATAAATATTCAAGTTCAACTTGGCAATGGTCTTAAGTGTTGAAAACATGAAATTCAAAAAAAATCAAATCATTTACAGTTTAATGAATTTAAATGTAGTTTAACCTAAAATAAAGTAATTTTGTAAAAAAATGCTCAAATTATGATTCGGAAACTATTATGCATATCTATTGTTTTTTCATTGTTTATTTTCAATGGTGTGGCTCAAAATCTGCCTCCACAAAAGCAAACACAGGTTGAGCAATACAAAGAAATGCTAATCAAGTATCAAGGCGAAGGTAACAAAAGCGAAACAGCAAATTATCTTAATAAAATTGCCTATATTTATTGGGAAAACAACAATCCTAAAAATGCAATTGATTATTTCAATCAATCTATCATCATCAATCAAGAGATAGGCAATGACAATGCTTTAAAAACCATTTACCTCAACCTTGGGATGATTTATTCAGATTTAAATCAATTTGATAAAGCCCAAACCAACTATCAGAAAAGTTTGCAAATAAGTCGAAATCTAAAAAAAACTACAGACATCGCTTCTTGTTTAATAAACCTTGCAAGTGTTCAAACTTCGCTCAAAAAATACAACGATGCAATTACCGGACTTGAAGAAGCAATGAATTTATCGAAGGAATTAAGTAACGAAAAGCTATTACGTAATTGCTATGGCAAGCTATCTGAGAATTATAAATACATTGGTAATACCCAAAAGTCAACTGAATACCTCGAACTATACACTACCTTTGATAAATTTGTTCAAACTAAAGAGTTTAAGCAAATTCAAGAAGAAAAAGACAATCAAATAAACCAATTGCATAATGTAACCAATCAAATTGAAGCAGAAAAAAATATCACAGAATCACAACTAAAAATAACCGTTTCTTCATTAAAAGAATTTGAAAACCTTTCTAATGAGCAAAAGAAACAAATATATACGCTAAGTTTAGAAAATCAACTAAAAGAACTTAGAAATTTGGAGAACCAATCGCAACTTCGCAACACTCAAATATTTATCTTCTTTATTATTGGATTTGCTATACTACTTGGCTTAATTGCAATTGTGAGCTTTAGAGCATACAAACATAAAAAGAAAACTAATTTCGAATTAAATGCTCGTAATGAAGAAATAATGGAGCAAAAGGAAAAAATTGCTATCCAAAATTTAAAAATTACCGATAGCATTACTTACGCAAAACGTATTCAGCAATCCTCGTTATCGAGCGAAGAAAGTTTGCAAAAACATCTTGCAGATTCTTTTATTTTTTTTAAACCCCGCGATATTGTTAGCGGAGATTTTTATTGGTTTTTTGAAACTGGAAGAAATTCCCCGTATAGTAAATTTCAAAAGATTGAAATTGACGAAGAAGATAAATTTATTATTTCTGCTATTGATTGTACTGGACACGGTGTTCCTGGTGCATTTATGTCTATGATAGGATATAACCAACTAAATGCTATTGTATTTAGAGGAATTACTCAAGCAAATGAAATACTCAACGAATTACACAAAGGTATTCGTGCTGCTCTTAGACAATATAAAAACGACAATCGCGATGGAATGGATATGGCTATTTGTGTTTATAACAAGGAAAGGAATACCATTGATTATTCTGGAGCTAAAAACCCTTTGATATATATTAAGGATAATAAACTCAATATGATTAAAGGAAATCGTTATCCTATTGGTGGAATTCAATTAGAAGAGAATCGTATATTTACTAAACACACCATTTCCATTGATAAAAAAACTACTTTTTACATTTTTTCTGATGGATTTATTGACCAATTTGGAGGTGAATTTGGAGATAAGTATAATATAAAGCAATTTTCAGATTTATTGCTCAGCATTTGCAACGAAAATATGCAAAAACAGAAATCAATACTTGAAGAAACCATTGCTAAATGGCAAGGAACCGAATACACCCAAATAGATGATATGTTAATACTAGGATTTCAAATAAGTCCAGTTTAAAAAGATGATAAAACACGTATTTTTACGTATAACTTAATTAGGTTTAATCCGTACAAATACTATATTAAATAAATAAATGAAGCTATGAATACAAGAATTTCTATTGTTATGAAATATATTTTCATTACAATTTTTATATTATTGATTAATAATAAAGTTTTCTCTCAACAACCCATAGAAGTTAAGCCATCTATCTATTTAGATAGCTTAAAAAAACTTTATGTAAAGGATTCTATGCCCATTTACTTTTTTATGTCTTATTCTACAGATAAAACACAATCGGTGCAATTGCAAAGTAAAAATCCACACGCAAACCCAATGTATTTTGATGGGAATGGCAATCATTACATCAAACACGATGATAATTATTTGGAAGAAAAAATTGTTTATGATATTTTTAATGATGGAAAACCTCCCATTACTACGATGTCGTTTAATAAAAAAAATATATTATTAAAAAACAAGATTTGTAGCAGCTCAAATTTAGA
>MNXO01000076.1 GCA_001872995.1 Bacteroidetes bacterium CG2_30_32_10
AAAGTAGATTTTAACTGTTATCCTAATCCATTCAATCAATCTACCACATTAACTTATATATTGGATAAATCTGGCAATGTAAGCTTAATTGTTTACAATTCTTATGGCAAAGAAGTAAATGTGTTGGTAAACAACAGCAAGCAAAGCGAAGGATTACATAATGTAGTTTTAAGCGGAAGCAAATTGAGTGCTGGCATTTATTATTGCGTACTTAAAACTGATGGCAATGTAATAACTAAGAAAATTAGTATTACTAGATAATAAAACATAAATATATTTGAAAAAGGCTGTCTTATAAGGGCAGCCTTTTTCATTTAAGTTTATATAATATATTCTTTTGGAGTTTCCATAAGTTCATGTAATTTTGAAAATCAATTTCAAAATAATGAGTAAAGCATATCTTTTATTAGGAAGTAATAAAGGTAATCGATTAGCGTTTATTAACCAAGCAACGGATGATATTTGTAAAAGAGTTGGTAATATTATTACTTATTCTTTGATTTATGAAACTGAACCATGGGGTTTTATTGATAATACTTTCTTTTTAAATAAAGTATTAATTGTTGAAACCAATTTAAAGCCACAACAACTTCTTACTGAGCTAAAAACTATTGAATTGAAGTTAGGACGAATTAAAACTTCTTTTTATGCTTCTCGTACTATTGATATCGATATTTTGTTTTATGATAACTTAATTATATCAGATGAAAATCTTATTATACCTCATCCGCAGCTTCATAAACGTATGTTTACACTTTTACCACTTTCAGAAATAGCTCCAGATTTTATTCATCCTTTGTTAAACAAAGATTTACAAACTTTAACTAATGAATGTGAAGATAAAACAAAAGTAAATCTGTATTACCAAGAAAAACTTATATGAAATACAACTATATAGCAATAGAAGGTAATATTGGTGCAGGAAAAACTTCACTGACTAAAATGATTTCGGAACAATTCAATGCCAAACTTATTTTAGAGCAGTTTGCTGACAATCCTTTTCTTCCTAAGTTTTATGAGAATCCTTCAAAATATGCTTTTGCGCTCGAACTTTCGTTTGTTGCTGAACGCTATAAACAACTTACGGAACAACTTTATAATCAGGATTTATTTAAATCATTTACAATTTCTGATTATTTTATTAATAAATCATTGATATTTGCTCAAAAAACATTAGAAAAAGAAGAGTTTTCTTTGTTTGTTAAGTTATTCACCATTATTTATACCAACATTCCCAAACCAGACCTCTTTGTGTTTTTGCATGTCGAAATTGAACGTCTTTTATTCAATATTAGCAAGCGTGGAAGAGATTATGAACAAAATATTAGTCGAGAATACCTAGAGAAAATTCATCAAGGATATATGGATTTTATTAAACAACAGCCACAAATGAGAATTCTTATAATTGATATAAATAAACTTGATTTTGTGAATAATAAGGAGGACTTCCAACTTTTAATTTCAACTATTAATCAAGATTATCCTATTGGATTAACAAGAGTATCATTGAAATGAGCATAAAGGAACTTCATCTTTAACATTAAAGTAAAATTAATAGATAACAAATGAAAACAATTATTAGTGGAATTCAACAAATGGGTATTGGGGTTTCTAATGTAGAAGAAGCCTGGAACTGGTATATCAAATATTTTGGAATGGATATTCTTATTTTTGACGACCACAATACAGCCGAGTTTATGCTACCTCATACCGCTGGCAAACCAAGAGAGAAACATGCCGTTTTAGCCATCAATATGCAAGGTGGTGGTGGTTTTGAAATTTGGCAACACTTAGGAAAAACCCCAGAAAAAGCTAAATTTGAATTAAATTTGGGCGACTTAGGTATATATGTTGCTAAAATGAAATGTGCTGACGTAAAAAAAACATATCAGTTCTTTAAATCGAACAATTTAAACTTGTTGGGAGAGGTTACAAAAGCTCCTTCTGGTAAAGAACATTTCTTTGTGAAAGACCCGTATGATAACATTTTTGAGTTTGTGGAAGAAAGCAATTGTTTCAAAAAAGAAAAATCCTTAAATGGAGGGGTGTTTGGTTGTATTGTTGGAGTTTCTGACATTAATAATGCCCGAAAAGTATATAGCGATATCTTGGGTTACGATGAAGTGGTTTATGAAAAATCAGGCAAATTCGACGATTTATCTTCGTTGCCTGGTGGCAAAAATGAATTTAAAAGGGTTTTACTTAAACACGCTCAAGCACGCAAAGGTGGATTTAGTCGTTTGCTTGGACCAAGTGAAATAGAATTGGTTCAGGTGCTCGATCGCAGTCCTCAATATATTTATAAAGACCGCATTTGGGGCGACCTTGGATTTATCCATTTGTGTTTCGACATTTATGGAATGGCTACTTTACGCGAAGAATGCAAAGAAAAGGGTTTTGCATTTACTGTCGATAGTAGCAATAATTTTGAAATGGGAGATGCAGCAGGTCATTTCAGCTATATCGCCGACCCCGATGGTACTTTAATGGAATTTGTAGAAACCCATAAAGTACCAATACTTAAGAAAATAGGCTGGTATTTAAATATGAAAAACCGCAATCACGAAAAATCATTGCCTGATTGGATGTTGAGAACGCTATCTTTTAATCGGAAGAAAGCGGTATAATTTTTTTACTGTCTCGTAAACGGTGTAATATCCTGCATTGCAAAATCTTTATTCAGGTATTTATAATAACCTGCAATGGCAATCATTGCAGCATTATCAGTGCAATAAGCAAATTTCGGGATAAATGTTTTCCAACCAAATTGATTTTGTCCATCAACAATGGCTTGTCTTAAGGCTGAATTTGCCGAAACGCCTCCTGCAATGGCAATTTGTTTAATCCCAGTTTTAAGAGATGCTTTCTTTAATTTATCCATGAGCACCTCAACAATGGTTTTTTGAATGGATGCACACAGATCATTTTGGTTTTCTTCAATAAAAGCAGGATTTGTCTTCAAATTATCTCTTAAAAAATATAGAAAAGAAGTTTTTAAACCACTAAAACTATAATTTAATTCAGGTATATTAGGTTTTGAAAAAGTGAAAGTATCTGAATTCCCAAGCTTTGCATATTGATCCACAAGCGGTCCGCCTGGATATGGGATACCCATCATCTTAGCAGCTTTGTCAAATGCTTCGCCTGCCGCATCATCAATAGTTTGACCTATAATTTCCATTTTAAAATAATCATCTACCCGAACAATTTGTGTATGTCCACCTGAAACCAAAAGACACAAAAAAGGGAAAGTTGGAAATTCTTTTTCTGCTTCATCATCTTGAATAAAATGAGCCAAAATATGAGCCTGTATGTGATTTACATCAATAATAGGAATATTAAGCCCTAAAGCAAAGGATTTAGAAAATGAAGTTCCTACAAGTAAAGAACCAAGCAAGCCAGGTCCATTTGTAAAAGCAACTGCTTGTATTTGTTTTTTGTTTATTTTTGCAATAGTTAAAGCACGTTCAACAACTGGTATAATATTTTGCTGGTGAGCCCGTGAAGCTAACTCTGGAACTACTCCGCCATAGTTTTTATGTACTTCCTGATTGGCTATTACATTGGCAAGAATTTTGTTATCTTCCAAAACTGCCGCCGAAGTATCGTCGCAGGAAGATTCAATACCTAAAATATATATACCCATTGCTTAATAATGAATTAATGTAATCAAATTAATGTCAAAAGTATTAAAAAATTAGTAAACATACTGCTATATCTTTTACTGGCAATTTTATTAATTCCTGGTATCTTATTTACATTGCTTAAAAGCAATGTAATGCAAACCTTTCTTGCTCAAAAAGCGGCTCAATACCTTTCTAAAGAGCTAAAAACAGAAATATCTATTAAAACGATTACCATTTCTCCTTTTTTAGATGTTATGGTGGAGGATGTTTCTATAAATGACCAACATCATCGCAAAATGTTTTATACTAAGTCAATTTTACTCGATTTTGGTGATATTTCATTTAAAAACCATCAAATAAATATTGCTAATGTGATTATTGACCACCCATCAATCGCATTGGTTAAGTATAAAAATGAAAACAAAGTTAATTTTCAATTTATTGCAGACTATTTTGCTTCAAAAGATACTGTAAAAACTACAAAAAAAAGCGTTTGGAAATATGGGCTTACGGGCTTAAAATTGGTAAACGCACATTTTATCTATAATTTAGAAGATAAAGACACTATTAAATATGGCATTGATTTTAATCACATAGATTTATCTGATTTAAATGCTGATATAAGAGGCATAAATATTAATGGAGATACTGTAAACGTTGATATTTCTCGATTGTCATTTAATGAAAAAAGTGGTTTTAAACTATATCTATTACAGTCGGAAATTGCTTTTACACCTCAATCCTTGTCATTTAAGAAATCTACGCTTTTAACTCCTTACTCTGATCTAAAATTCGACCTTGCTTTTGCTTTTAAAAATTTTGATAATGATTTTGCCGATGTAATAAACAAGGTTGATATACAAGCAATTTTCAATAAATCTAAACTAAACACCAACGACATTGCCTATTTTGTTAGCGACCTCAAAGGAATGAATATACAAATTGAATTATTGGCAGATATAAAAGGAAAAATCAAGAATTTTAAAGCAAAAAATATGATTATCAAAACAGGTAATCACACTTTATTTAAAGGAAACCTTGCCATGACTGGGCTGCCTCAGATTGAAGAAACTTTTATTAATGCTGATATTCAAGAACTTTATTCCTGTAAAAGCGATATTGAATCAATTATATTGCCCGAAAGTTCTGGGGGAAAGCATTTAGTTTTTCCAAAACAATTGACAAAGCTTGGAAATATAAGATATAAAGGAAAATTTACTGGATTTTATAATGATTTTGTGTCGTATGGTCACATATACACTGATATTGGTATTATTTCGACAGATATTCAGCTAAAAAACAATTCTATCAGTAAAGTTCTTTCTTATCAAGGCAAAGTTGGTGCCACAGATTTTGATTTAGGAAAATTGCTTTCTGCAGAAAATAATATGGGTAAGATTAGTCTTCAAGCAACAGTTTCTGGTAGTGGATTTGACGTTAATACAGCAAACCTAACTATTGATGGCATAATAAAATCAGTTAATTTGAATCAATATGAATATCAAAATATTGATATAAAAGGAAAGTATATAAATAAATCTTTTAATGGCAATATAAACATTAATGATAAAAATATCGAATTAGCTTTTAATGGTATTGTTGATTTGGGTAGTGGGTTACCTCAATTTCATATTACTTCAGAAATAAAGCATGCCAACCTTACGGAACTCAACATATTGAAAAGTGATTCTTTGTCAGAAATAAACACTTCGGTTGTTATGAACTTTCGTGGAGATAATATTGACAATTTCCTAGGCAACATTGAAATAAAAAATACTACTTTCAAGAAAAACAATCAGAAATTCTCCATTGCATTTCTCGCTCTCACCAATTTTATTGATAACAAAGGCATAAAGGTTAATAAAATAGATGCTGATTTTATGGAAGGAGAAATTAAAGGCATAAAATCTTTTGATAAATTACAAAATACATTCCTCTCATTTTTAAATGTTTATTTGCCATCCTTTAAATTTAAAACCAATAATTATATTAATGACACTATAAATCAAAATATTACATTTGCATTTTCTTTTAAAAACTCTGATAGCATTCTAAATATACTTGTTCCATCATTAAAAATTGCTGATAGTACAAAGCTTTTTGGTTCTTATAGCTCTCAAAATAACAGTTTGTCTATTAAAGGCAGTTCTCCCTACATTGAGTACCAAAAAATTAGGTTTCAAAATTGGTTTATTAATGGAAAATCTGATAATTTAGTCTTTTTACTTAGCACAGGTTCTAAAAAGCTAATATTAACTGACACAATTTATGTTGATAACTTTAAAGTATCTACTAAAACTCATCAAGATAGTATAAATTACAATATTGAATGGAAAAACATAGACACAACGCACAACAATTCGGCAGATATATCTGGATTGTTCAATCTTGCCAAGTATCCTTTGTTTGAAATTATGGTTAATGAGTCTAATATAACTATTAGAGACACATTGCTTACAATCAATGGGGGAAACAAAATAACGATTGACTCTTCGTCAATTAAAATAAGTAATCTGGTTATTGGAAATAATAATCAACAAATTTCTATTGATGGAGCAGTTTCTGACCTTCCAATTGACAAGCTAAACATTTCATTCAAGAATTTTAATCTATCTAATATTGATGCTTTTACTGTTAAGCAAGAAATAGACCTTGACGGCACACTAAATGGCTCAGTAATGCTATCCGACATGCATTATTCACCAAATATTCAAGCAGATATTACAATAAACAACTTTGCTTTTAATCACGAATTTATTGATGATGCCGTTATTAAAAGCACTTGGGATAATTATCAACAAGCATTATTGATTAATGCAGATATTGGATATGCCCAAAATTCTATAATTACCAAACCAATTGAAGTAAAAGGCAGGTATTATCCTAATAGTAAGAACAATAATTTTGATTTAACGATTAAAATAGATAAATTTAAAATTGACCCCTTAAGTAAATTTATTTCTAGCTTTGCTTCTCAACTTACTGGCATCGCTTCAGGAATTTTAGAACTGAAAGGCAGCAATGCACAACCAGAACTTACTGGTACCATTAGCTTTGAGCCAGCTCAATTAAAAATCGATTTTCTTAATACGGTGTATCACTTTTCTCAAGATATTACTTTTGATAAAAATTCAATAAGCTTTGATGATGTTCTGCTTTATGATGAGAAAGGGAAAACCGCAAAACTTAATGGAAAAGTTTATCATAATAACTTCAAAGATTGGGCTTTGTCATTATCAATTAGACCAAATGATTTCTATTGCTTAAATACAAACATTACTCAGAATAATTTATTTTATGGAACTGCATTTATTACTGGTCAAGTAAAAATATATGGCACTACCGAAAACATAAACATTGATGTAAATGCCAAAACTCAGAAAGGTACCCAATTTTTTATTCCTATTACCAATAGTTCCGAAATATCCGACTATCCTTTTATTACTTTCGTCAATAAAGATATTGAAAAGAATAAAAAAAATGAGAATGTCGATTTATCGGGTATTAAAATGAATTTCGATTTAGAAGTTACTCCTGATGCCGAAGTACAACTTATTTTTGATGCAAAAATTGGTGATATTCTTAAAGCTAGAGGTTCAGGGAATATTAAACTTGAAATTAACACCTTGGGCGATTTTAATATGTATGGCGATTACCTTATTGACAAAGGAGATTATTTGTTTACTTTTAACAATGTGGTTAATAAACATTTTGAAATTGAAAAAGGAGGAACCATTAAATGGAATGGAGACCCCCTAGATGCAACGGTTAACTTACGAACTGTCTATCCACTTAGAGCGTCCTTGTATGATTTATACAATAAAACAAATCCTAATATTGTCAATCCCGATACATCCAAAAAACGCGTTCCTGTTGAGTGCATTATTGATTTGAGCGATAAACTAGTAAGTCCGATATCTGCTCTAAATATCGGTTTTCCCAGTTTATCTGATTTTAATGAACAACAATACAAAGCAATTGTAAAGCCAGAAATTACACAACAATTTTTCACCCTCTTAGTGATGAATAGATTTGTATTGCCAAGCCAAGGCAATACTTCTGGCAGTGGCGACAATAACTTATTAAGCTCAAGTGCAAGCGAATTATTATCTAATCAGTTAAACAATTGGCTATCTCAAGTGAGTGACAAATTTGATGTAGGAGTGAACTATAGAGCAGGAAATGAAATTAATAGAGACGAATTGGAAGTTGCACTTTCAACTCAATTATTTAATGACCGCCTTATTATTGATGGAAACGTGGGCACAGGAAGCAGTCAAAGCTCAAGTAACATCGTGGGAGATGTAAACATTGAGTACAAATGGACTGATGATGGTCGATTTAGAATTAAAGCCTTTAACAAATCTAACACTGTTGATATGTTGAATACCAATCCATACAAACAAGGGGTTGGTATATTCTATCGCAAGGAATTCGATAGCTTTAAAGACCTTTTTAAAAAGAAAAATTCGAAATAGTATTCATATTAGTTTAATTATCTTTGTAACTTCTTTTTTAATTATAAGTGTGAAAATTTATGAACAATAAATTATTAGAAATCAACAATAAGTATAGAAAATATATTAGAAGATTTTGGATTACTTATGCCGTATTTTGTGGTGTTTTATTAAGCTTATTCATAATAATATCATACGGAATATTCGGTTCCACTCCTACGTCCACGTTTTTTATGCCGACTTTTGAAGAATTAGAAAACCCAAAAACCAATCTCGCTACTGAAGTATATTCTGCCGACCAAGTTCTGTTAGGAAAGTATTATTATGAAAATCGTTCTAACATTCATTTTTCCGATTTGGCTCCAAGCGTAGTTAATGCATTAGTTGCAACCGAAGATGAACGTTTTTTCGACCATTCGGGCATTGATGTCCGGAGTATTTTTAGGGTTTTAATGAAAAACTTGTTGGGTGGAGACCGAGGAGCTGGTGGTGGTAGTACTATTACTCAACAATTAGCCAAAAATCTCTTTCCCAGAGAGCCTAATCCTTCTGTGTTTAAAATGGTTTTTATTAAACTCAAAGAATGGATAACTGCCATCAAGTTAGAACACAACTATACTAAAGAAGAAATACTTGCAATGTATTTAAATACGGTTGATTTTGGGAGTCAATCTTTTGGTATTAAATCAGCAGCAAAAACATTTTTCAACAAAACGCCTGATAAGCTTAGCATCGAAGAATCTGCGATGCTTATTGGGATGTTGAAAGCTCCTACTTTTTATAGTCCTGCCCGCAATCCTGATAATGCACTAAAAAGAAGAGAAGTTGTTTTGTTTCAAATGGCTAAGTACGGCTATATTACTCAAGTGCAATACAATAAATTAAAAAATTCTCCTTTAAATATGAATGAATATCACATTCAAGACCAAAACACTGGTTTGGCAACCTATTTAAGAGAATATTTGCGTATGTATCTTAATGATTGGTGTACAAAAAATACTAAACCAGATGGAACTGCTTACAACATTTATAAAGATGGTTTGAGAATATATACAACCATTAATTCTAAAATGCAAAAATATGCTGAGGATGCAGTTACTGAATATTTGGGCACTTCTTTGCAACCTGAATTTTATAAACATTGGAAAGGTGTTAAAGGCGCTCCTTTTGATTGGAGTTTAACCAAAAAAGAAAAGGATAATATCATGGAAAGAGCGATGAAGCTTTCCGATCGTTATAGTATGCTTGTTCAGCTTGGTTTCAATGAATCGCAAATAACAAAAAGTTTTAACACCCCCGTTAAAATGACTATTTTTTCATATAAAGGCGAAAAAGATACCATCATGACTCCAATGGATTCAATATTATATTACAAATATTTTCTCAGAACAGGCTTTATGTCTATGGAAACTCAAACTGGATATGTGAGGGCTTATGTGGGTGATATCAATTATAAGTATTTTAAATATGACCATGTAACAATGAGCAAACGCCAAGTTGGTTCTACATTTAAACCATTTTTATATACTTTAGTAATGCAAGAAGGTGAATTTACTCCTTGTTCTGAAGTGCCAAACATCCCTGTATCATTCGATATGCCTGATGGCACCAAATGGGAACCTAAAAATGCAGGGGATGCCAAAGAAGGTGAAATGGTATCGTTAAGTTGGGCTTTGGCTAATTCTGTAAATAATGTTTCTGCCTTTTTAATGAAAAGATATTCACCACAAGCAGTTATTAAAATTGCTAAGAAAATGGGTATTACAAGTAATATCGAACCTGTTTATTCTATTTGTCTTGGTACTCCCGAAATTAGTCTTTACGAAATGGTTGGTGCTATGAATACCTTTGCTAA
Source organism: Bacteroidetes bacterium CG2_30_32_10 (assembly GCA_001872995.1). Lineage (GTDB taxonomy): Bacteria > Bacteroidota > Bacteroidia > Bacteroidales > CG2-30-32-10 > CG2-30-32-10. Next base: position 9,939 of record MNXO01000076.1, read on the forward strand.
TAAAGGTTTGTATATTGAACCTATTTTTATTACCCGCATTGAAGATAAAAATGGAAATATTCTAGAAACTTTTAAACCCAAAACAAACGAGGCTATTAGCGAAGCTACCGCTTATCTAATGATAAATTTGATGCGTGGTGTTGTTGAAAGTGGTACTGGTAATAGAATTCGCTCTATATATAAACTAATGAACCCGATTGCTGGGAAAACTGGTACTACTCAAAACAATTCTGATGGATGGTTTATGGGAATTACGCCAAATTTAGTTTCAGGTGTATGGGTTGGTGGCGAAGACCGGAGCATTCACTTTCGCTCTACGCTCTTAGGTCAAGGTGCTAATATGTCTTTGCCTATTTGGGCTATTTATATGCTGAAAGTTTATGCCGACAAAAGCTTGGGATATTCTCCAAATGCTGATTTTGACCGTCCAAGAAAAGGATTACCTGCTGATTTTAATTGTGGTAATTATGATTCTAAAGTTAAACCAGACGACATTTTCAATAATGACGGGTATAATATGTAATAACTTTTAAATAAAAATATATGAATCCATTAACAATCAATATTGATAGAATTTCGAAAACTGTTTCCAAAGCTGAAATTGATGCTTTTGAGCCTGAAATTAAAAAACATATTGAATCTTTATACCACAAAACTGGGAAAGGGAATGATTTTCTCGGTTGGCTTACTTTACTCTCTGAAATTGATAATGCACTGATTAAAAGAATTGAAAACGATGCTAATAGAATAAAAAAAAATGCTGAAATATTTATAGTTATTGGTATTGGCGGTTCTTATCTTGGTGCAAGGGCTGTTATTGATGCATTAAGTAACAATTTTTCTTCTATACTTTCTGTTTCAGAAAGGAAAGCTCCTTTAATTATATATGCTGGCAATAATATAAGCGAAGATTATTTAGCCGATTTATTAGAATTACTAGATAAAAAAGAATATGCTATTGCAGTTGTTTCAAAATCGGGTACTACCACTGAACCAGCTATTGCATTTAGAATTTTAAAACAACATATAGAAAAAAAATATGGGAAAGTTGCTGCCAAAGATAGAATAATTGCCATTACTGATAAATCGAAAGGTGCTTTAAAAAAATTGGCTGACAAAGAAGGATATTCAACTTATACAATACCTGATAATGTGGGTGGTCGTTATTCTGTGTTAACACCGGTTGGGTTATTGCCTATTGCTGTTGCGGGTTTCGATATTTCTAAACTTATTGAAGGAGCAAAAGCAATGAAAAATCAAACTTCAACTGCCATTCCTTTCAAAGAAAATCCTGCTGCTATTTATGCTGCTGCTCGTAATGCACTGTTAAAAAAAGGAAAATCTATTGAGGTATTGGCAAGTTTTACGCCTAATCTTCATTTTATTATTGAATGGTGGAAACAACTTTATGGTGAAAGCGAAGGAAAAGAAGGAAAAGGAATTTTTCCTGCTGGTGTTGATTATACTTCAGACCTTCATTCAATGGGGCAATATTTGCAAGAAGGAAAACGTAATCTATTCGAAACGGTTATTTCTGTTGGAAAATCTAAAAAGGAACTTAGAATTCCTTTTGATACCGAAAATGCGGATGGTTTAAACTTTATTGCACAAAAGAAAATTAGCGAAGTAAATAAAATGGCTGAACTTGGTACCATGATTGCTCACGTTGACGGAGATTTGCCAAATATATTAATTTACATGGATGCTTTAAATGAAGAAAACATCGGACAATTAATTTATTTCTTCGAAATGGCTTGTGCTATTAGCGGATATTTGCTTGGTGTAAATCCATTTGATCAACCTGGAGTTGAAGCATACAAAAATAATATGTTCGCTTTGCTTGGTAAACCAGGTTTTGAAAAAGAAACTGAAATTATAAGAAAACGTTTATAATATTTAAAATCCTACCAATATGAAAAACCAACTCAAAATTTATGCAATAATCTTATTATTCTCATTTAATTATTATGGAAAAGCACAAATAACACAAGACCTTAGAAATCTTGATTGGGCAAACAACAAAGGATATATGATTTATGGGCAAACAATAATCCCCATTTTTGGTCAAGTGTCAGATAATAAACTCACCGTATATGGTCCTCGCACCAATATTGCATATAAAAGCCTTTTTCAGCTAAATAACGATTTGAATGAACAAGCTAAAAAAGAAAACTGGGATTCTTTAAAATTAAATACCCAAATAAAGCAGTTAAACAAATCTGCAAAAGGAGGAAGAATCTATTTATATTTGGATAGAAAAACAATGGATTTTGCGAACCTTAGGTATTTCTTTTCAATAGTTAGAGATATGAATGAAAAGGAAATATTTTCGATTAATTTTAAGCAAAACGAACCATATATCGCTCTTGGTGAGCGATATGCCAGCGAAGTAATTTATGATATTGACAAAGAAGTGCCCGATTCATTTTATGTTTATGTAAACGACAGGCAAACTGGCGAATTATCAGACTTTAAGTTTAAAGTAATTACCATGCCTAAAGTCCAAAAATACATTTCATATTATAACAATAATAAGGTTTTTACGGAAGGTACGCTCGAAATGGGATTAAAAACAGGCAAATGGACTAAATATCATCCAAACGGCAAAGTCGGAGTGATAGAAAACTATAATAATGGCAAATTAAATGGGCAAGTAATAGAATATTTTGATGATGGTGCATTGGCGGCTGAGAAAGAATATAAAAATGGCTTGAGAAACGGAATTTGGAAACAGTATTATTATAAACTATGGATAGATGGCTATTACAAAAACGACAAAAAAGATAGTATTTGGAATTATTATGATACTATTGGAAACATAACTGCAAAAGGGTCATATTTAAACGATTTAAAGAATGGAAATTGGATTTATTATATTAACAATCATAAAGAATCTGAAGGAAATTATATTAATGATGTAGAAAATGGAGAATGGAAAATATTTGACACTGTAGGCATTGTTATTGCAAAAGGAATGATAAACAAAGGAGAAGAAGTTCCCAATTCTTGGACTTATTACGACAATAAAAATAATAGTATTACGCTTGACACCACGATTTTGTTGGTTGTAGATACTATGCCACAATACAGAGAAGGGTTAGAAGGTGTAATGAGGTATATAAAAAACAATATGATTATGCCTACTACTAATTCTGGAGAAAAAGTGAGCGGAAAAATATTTGTCTCATTTGTTGTAGAACCCAATGGTACACTAAGCAATATTGTCTTGTTAAAAGGGCTTTCTACGGATATAGACAACGAAATACTTCAAATTTTCAATAAAATGCCAAGGTGGATACCTGGTTTTCAAAACGGTCGTTTGGTTAGAGTAAAAGTAAATATGCCAATTAATATTGATATCTAAGATTATGAAAAGAAACTAAACTATTTTTATTTCTTTAAACTATGTATTTTAATAATTATTTAAAATAAACTAATTTTTGATTAACCACGATACCATACAAAATATTATTGAAACTTCCAGAATAGAGGAAGTAGTGGGCGATTTTGTTGTGCTAAAGAAAAGAGGCGTTAATATGATTGGATTGTGTCCTTTTCATAATGAAAAAACACCTTCTTTTACTGTTTCACCAGCCAAAGGAATTTATAAGTGTTTTGGTTGTGGCAAGGCTGGAAATTCTATCAATTTTATTATGGAACACGAGCATTACTCGTATCCTGAAGCCCTCAAATATCTTGCTGGTAAATATAATATCGAAATTGAAGAAGAGGTACAAACTTCAGAACAGCTACAATCGCTGAATGAAAAAGAAAGTTTATATAATATCAGTGCCTTTGCTCAAAAGTATTTTACCGAAAATCTATTTAATAGTGAGGAAGGGAAAGCTATTGGCTATACTTATTTTAAAGAACGTGATTTTTCGGAAGAAACCATTAAAAAATTTCAACTAGGCTATTGCATTGACAAATGGGATGACTTTACTGCTTATGCACTTAAAAATGGGTATAATCCAGAACCTCTTACCTTAACAGGTTTGACTATTAAGAAAGAAGAACAATATTTTGATAGATTTAGAGGAAGAGTAATGTTTCCCATTCATAACTTATCTGGAAGAGTCATTGCTTTTGGTGGAAGAATTTTAAGTAGTGATAAATCTAAGGCTAAATATGTAAATTCACCCGAATCGGATATATATCATAAAAGTAATGTGCTTTATGGCTTACATTTAGCTAAAAATGCCATTATTTCTTCAAATAATTGTTATCTGGTGGAGGGATATACTGATGTTATTTCATTGCACCAGGCTGGAGTGCAAAATGTAGTTGCTTCTTCTGGAACATCTCTAACTACTGAACAAATAAGACTTATAAAACGCTATACTCCCAACATTACTATTTTGTATGATGGCGATGCTGCCGGAATTAAGGCTTCTTTTAGAGGCATTGATATGATTCTGGAAGAAGGAATGAATGTTAAAATTATTCTTTTTACCGATGGCGAAGACCCAGACTCCTTTGCTCGCAAAAATCGCCCTGATGATGTTCTGCATTTCATTAAAACAAATGCGGTAGACTTTATCAACTTTAAAACAAATCTATTGTTGCTCGAAGCTTCTTCCGACCCTATTAAAAAAGCTGAATTAATAAAAGAAATTATCCATACTATTGCTCTTATTCCCGAAGCTATTAACCGTTCAGTATATGTAAAAGAATGTAGTATTATGCTCAATATTCCTGAGCAAACGGTGATGAATGAACTTAACAAAACCAGAAGAAAAAAAAGTCAGCAAAAAACCCAACAGGAAGAATATAATCAAACCGAAACTGATGTAACTGAATACACGCATACCATTCAACCAGAAATGATATCTAATACTTGTGAATATCAAGAAAAAGAAATTATTACTTTTTTGCTTAAATATGGTAATAATAAGATTGAATTAGATGCAACAAATGAAGATGATGAAATCATTCAAATTTTATATGAAGCTGCAAAATTTATAATAATGGAAGTAAAGAGAGATAGCACGATACAGTTTGAAAATAAAATTTATGAATCTATTTTTCTGGATTTTGATTTTTACATTAACAAAAAAAATATTATACCTGATGATACATACTTTGTTAATCACTCAAACGAGATGATTCAAATGACAAGTATTAATTTGCTCTCATTCCCATATATATATAGTAAAAACTGGGAAGATAAAAAAAAAATATACAGCACCACAGAAGAGACCAATTTAAAAGGAACTATTATTAAAGCTATTAATGCATTAAGGTTTAGAAAACTTTTATTGATTATGGAAAATTTACAAGAAAAAATAAAAAATTCCACAAACTATGAGGAAAGTGAGGTGCACCAGAAACTTTATATTTTATTGTCTAAAGCAAGAAGTGATTTAGCAATTTCATTAGGTGGGATAGTCGTTTTTTAATGATTCTGTTTTTTATCATTGTTTATATCTTCCCTTCGTGTAAATCCCATATTGGGAAACACATTTCATAATCATTCCAAATTATATCTCCATATTCAATGGTGTAATTTTTAAACAATTCTAAATTAAGATATTTTTTTGCCATTCCATTTTTAGCATTATTTAGGAAATTACTAAAATCAATATCCTTCTCAATGCCATCTGAGAATGAAAATCTGATTTTATAATCATTAATATATTTTGCATTAATTATTGAAATTACCATGGTACTATATTTTTTTTGTTATTTTTTCAGGAGCAAACGCTTTATTAAAAACAAAATAATCTATCCATTTTCTAATTATATCATCTCTATAAAGTTCTATCACCTTTTTAAACTTTTTTAAATTCTGAATATCCAAAGGTTCTTTGCCTGTTACCTCTTTTATAATTATTTCTATAAATTTTCCATTTTCAAAAATTATTTACGCTTTACTTTTTTTCCCTTGATATTTGCCATGAATATGAATTGGTTCATGTTCATTAGAATAAAACAAAAATACTAATCCAAAATAATCATAGAGTTTAGGCATAAAAAACATTCTTTTTACAAAGATACAAAATTTAAAAAAATATGTCAAATTTTCCAAAACAGCCCGCAAAGAATACTCTATCTCATTAGGAGGCAGAACGATTATTTAAAATTATAACTTTTTTTTGATTTAACTATTTATAATCCAATAAATTATTGTTGAATTAATTATTTTATAAAAATAGTTAA
>MNXO01000057.1 GCA_001872995.1 Bacteroidetes bacterium CG2_30_32_10
AAAAAACTACTAACACTAATAGTTAATTTTAAAATATTTAAATTTTAAGAAGCCCTAATTTAGGGCTTTTTTTGTAAAATTTTAATCTGATATATATATGAATTATATCTTGTTTGACGATTATACACGAAACAATCTTCTTCCATTCACTTTTACTAAACCTGTTGCAGATATTCGTTTCGGCATTCTTACTATTCGTGAAAAATGGGAGCGTTTTCTCAACTGCAAAACCTCCTCCTTAACGGAAAACTATCTAAGTATTAAATTTCCACTCCGAAAAGAGGAAAAAAATACATTGATAAATGGCAGTTTTTGTCCTAATAACATTTTAGTTGACGAAATCATTAATTTAAAAACAAATCAAGCCTTGGTTTTTGAAGATAGCATAATTGCTTTACATTTGCCTGCGGCGGATATAGATATTTTATTTGATGAAAGTGCTGATAATTTAGAAAATATTGAATCAAAATCTAATCCCCTTAGGTTACAAAATCTATGGGATATTTTTTCTAAAAATGGAGAAGCTTTGAATGAAGATTTTATTCAAATTACCAAAAACCGGAAATCTGCAAAAATCAGCAATACCAATAAGCTTATAAATGCTAATGACATTTTCGCTGAAGAAGATGCCATTATAGAATATGCTACACTCAATGCAACTGCTGGTCCTATATATATAGGGAAAAATGCAGAAATTATGGAAGGAAGCGCCATTAGAGGTTCTTTTGCTCTTTGCGAAAACGCAACAGTGAAAATGAATGCAAAAATATATGGACCTACCACCATTGGACCATACTCAAAAGTGGGTGGCGAAATAAACAATTCTGTAATATTTGGTTATTCTAACAAAGCTCACGATGGTTTTCTCGGAAATTCTGTAATTGGTGAATGGTGTAACTTAGGAGCTGATACCAACAATTCAAATCTTAAAAATAATTATGATGAAGTGAAATTGTGGAATTATCCTACCAAGAAATTTATAAAAACGGGGATGCAATTTTGTGGACTTTTTATGGGCGATCATTCCAAATGCGGAATAAATACGATGTTTAATACAGGAACTGTAGTGGGTGCAAATGCCAATATTTTTGGCGACGGTTTTCAACGCAATTTTATTCCTTCTTTTTCTTGGGGAGGTACTAGTGGATTTGTTGATTATGATATAGACAAAGCCATTGAAGTTGCTGAACGCGTTTATCAAAGAAGAAACTTAGAATTTACAGATACTGACAAAAATATCCTTAAATATATCTTCCTTTTGACAAAGGGGTTTCGAAAACATTAAATAGATACCTTATTTTTTTATAATTTGCCATATTGTCATTGGCACAACTATTGTCATTATAAATACTCGTATTATTAAAAATATATTAATTGTTCATATTCAATTGTTTTATTTTATAATGTTTTTGAAATTATTAAAATAATTAGTATTAACGAAATAGTTTACGACTTTTTGTCATAAATATAATTTAATTAAACCTATGTTTGATAAAGATATTCAATTTTCTCAGATAATCGATAGTGACTCAGAGTTTATTCCTTTATTGTCGATAGACGATGAAGAGAGAATGAATGCAGAGCCTTTGCCTAAAGTGTTACCCATTTTGCCTTTAAGAAATACAGTGTTATTTCCTGGTGTTGTAATACCTATTACTGTTAATAGAGATAAATCCATAAAATTAGTAAAAGACATTTATAAAGAATCAAGATTAATAGGAGTTGTATCGCAAAAAGATGTAACCATCGAAGAACCTGGTTTTGATGATTTAAATAAAATTGGTACCGTTGCCTATATTATTAAAATTCTTCAAATGCCTGATGGCAACACCACCGTAATTATTCAAGGGAAAACTCGCTTTCAAATTCAAGAATTATTGCAAACTGAACCCTACTTTACTGCTAAAGTTTTTTCATTTGAAAATAAAAAAGAAGTTGGAAAAGGTAAAAATTTTGATGCATTAATTGATTCTCTTAAGGATTTATCAATTCAAATAATTAAACAATCACCAAACATTCCTTCCGAAGCTGCATTTGCTATAAAAAACATTGAAAGCTATTCTTTTTTAGTAAATTTCATTTCCTCCAACCTGAATATTAATGTTGAAAAAAAACAAAAACTTTTAGAAACTCCTGCTTTAAAAGAAAGGGCAAATTTAGTGCTTTCCTTTTTATTGCAAGAGTTGCAGGTGATTGAATTGAAAAACCAAATTCAATCAAAAGTGAAAGTTGATATTGATAAGCAACAACGCGATTATTTGTTAAATCAACAACTTAAAACTATTCAAGAAGAATTAGGCGGTTCACCCAACGAACAAGAAATTAATGAATTAAAGGAAAAAGCAAAAACCAAAAAATGGTCTAAAGAAATTGAGCAAGTTTTCACCAAAGAATTGACAAAATTGCAAAGGATGAACCCTGCTGCAAGCGAGTATTCTATTCAAATTAATTATTTAGAAACTCTCACCGAATTGCCTTGGAACGATTTTACAACCGATAACTTAGATTTAAAAAATGCACAAACCATTTTGGATGAAGACCATTTTGGTCTCGAAAAAATAAAAGACCGTATCGTAGAATATCTTGCGGTACTTAAGTTAAAGAAAGATATGAAATCACCTATCCTTTGCTTTGTTGGACCTCCAGGAGTTGGAAAAACATCTTTAGGAAAATCAATAGCAAGGGCACTAAACAGAAATTATGTAAGAATGTCGTTGGGTGGGCTTAGAGACGAAGCAGAAATACGTGGACATCGAAAAACATACATTGGCGCCATGCCTGGCAGAATAATTCAAAACCTTAAAAAAGCCAAATCTGCAAATCCAGTATTTGTGTTAGACGAAATTGACAAAGTGAGTAATAATAATTTTCAAGGCGATCCATCTTCCGCTTTGCTCGAAGTGCTTGATCCAGAACAAAATTCTGTTTTTTATGATAATTTTCTTGAATTAGATTTTGATTTATCTAATGTAATGTTTATTGCAACTGCAAATACCCTTAGCACTGTTCAACCTGCATTAAGAGATAGGATGGAAATAATTGATATTAGCGGTTACATTGTTGAAGAAAAAATTGAAATTGCAAAAAGACATTTATTACCTAAGCAACTTAAAGAACATGGGGTTAACAAAAAGCAGGTAGATTTCTCTGCTAAAGTAATCGAAAACATGATTGAGAATTATACAAGAGAATCAGGTGTTCGCGCTCTCGAAAAAAATATTGCAAAAGTAATTCGTAGCAAAGCCAAGCTAATTGCAATGGACGAAAAGTTTAATAAAAGCACATCTATTGAAGATTTAATTAAAATATTAGGGGCACCTAAATTTCCTAGAGAAAAACAAATGGATTTTAAAATGCCAGGAATTGTTACAGGATTGGCATGGACAGCCGTAGGTGGAGAAATTCTTTTTATAGAAGTGAGTATTAGCAAAGGTAAAGGCATTTTAACAATGACTGGTAGTTTGGGTGATGTAATGAAAGAATCTGCAACGCTTGCTTTTGAATATTTAAAAGCTCATGCAGAATTGCTTGACATCGACAAATCTGTTTTTGATCAATGGAATGTTCATATTCATGTTCCAGAAGGGGCTACTCCTAAAGATGGTCCTTCAGCAGGAATTACAATTTTTACTGCTTTGGCGTCAATATTCACTCAAAGAGTTGTAAAACCTCAAATTGCAATGACAGGCGAAATTACTTTAAGAGGTAGAGTGCTCCCTGTGGGTGGCATTAAAGAAAAAATATTAGCAGCTAAACGTTCTAATGTAAAAGATATTATTTTATCTATTGAAAACAAAAAGGATATAGAAGAAATAAATCAGGTTTATCTTTCTGGTGTTAATTTTCATTACATTAAAGAAATGATTGAAGTAATAGACCTTGCTTTGCAAAAAAATAAAGTTGCAAAACCTATTAGTTTTAGCTAATTATTTTAATTGATTAATAAAATATTCATTTAATCAAATCTTATTGCTTTAACAGGCGATATTCTTGCAATAATATAGGCTGGAATTGATTGCATCAGCAAGCATATTAGTAAAGTTCCAAGATTAAGCCAAAGTATATACCACCCATTTAGGTGAATAGGAACTGCATTGATATAATAGGATTCTTCGGGCAATTTTACAATACTAAATTTTTGTTGAATCAAGCACAGTCCAATTCCTATGGCATTTCCCCACAATAAACCTTTGCCAATCAAATAAGCGGCGTTGTGTAAAAATATGTTTCTAATCAACTTATTGCCAGCACCCAAAGCTTTTAAAATTCCTACCATATTGGTTCGTTCCAATATTAGTATCAGTAGTGTTGAAATCATATTGATAGATGCCACTGCAATCATTAAAATAAGAATAATATACACATTCATATCGAGCAAATCAAGCCAATCGAATATCTGAGGGTATAATTGCTTTATGGTAGAAGAGTTTAGTTCGGGTCCTATGTTTGCATAAACATATTCGCCCATTTCATCGAGTTGAGTAAAATCGTTTATCAGTATTTCGAAGCCACTTACCTGATTGGGTGTCCAATCATTTAATTTTTGAATATGCGCTATATCGCATAGTACATATAGCTTATCAAGGTCTTGGAAGCCAGTATCATATATGCCCGAAATTACAAATTTTCTAACTCGAGGTGGTTCTTGTATAAAGTACATATACAGATTATCGCCTACCTTCAGTTTTAAACGCAAAGCAGTATATTTGGATAGTACCACTTTATCACTTTTTACGCTATCTTTAACTAAAAATGGGTTGCCTTCAATAATTTTATTTTTAAAAAACGACCAATCAAAGTCGCTTCCGATGCCTTTGAGCAACACCCCTTCTATATCGGTATCAGTTTTAATGATACCAGGTTTAATTGCAAATGCCTGAATGTGTTTAATGCCAGGTACTTTATTGAATGCGGGATAGAATGTTTGATTTTTATCAATTGGTTTAAACTCGTAAGAGGTATTTGCATCAAAATTGCTTATTTGAATATGTGAGCCAAAGCCTATTACCTTGTTTCTTATTTCTGTTTGAAAACCTGTAACTACCGCTACAGAAACTATCATTACTGCCAAGCCTAATGCAATGCTTATAATGGCAATTCTAACAATAGGTTTGCTAAAGGTAGATGCCTGCCTTTTAAGTACCAAACGTTTTGCTATAAATAATTCGAGTTTCATTAGGTTGCAAACCTACATAAATTTTAAGAAATAATTGCAATCTATACTGCAAAAGGTAAACTTGTTTTATTAATAATTACTAATTTTTTAATCAGATATTGTTAATTACTTTTGCAAAAAAAATATTTTCTTTCAATGAACCACAAATATAGAACATTTTATTTCCATTTCAATTTAATAGTTTTGATAATTATAGGATATTCAAAAGCTGTTTTTTCACAAACCGATACTATTAAGATGGAACAGGTAGAAATAACCTCAAGTAGAATACCATCAGTTTATTCCGAATCTTCAAGAATTGTAAACATTATCACCAAAGAACAAATTGAAAATGCAGCAGTAAACGACATTCTAGATTTGTTAAAATTAGCTGTTGGTGTTGATTGTCGCCAGCGAGGAGTCAATGGCGTTCAATCAGATATTAGTATCAGAGGGGGCACTTATGAACAAGTTCTTATACTTTTAAATGGAATTCCACTTAATGACCCTCAAACTGGGCATCATACACTAAACCTTCCTGTCGATATACATAGTATTCAAAGAATTGAAGTGCTCGAAGGTCCTGGCTGTAGAATATATGGACCAAATGCTTTTAGTGGAGCAATTAATATTATTACAGAAAACGAATTAGATAAAAACTTGGTTCTTGCAATCCATGGAGGGGCGCATAAACTAATAGGTGGTTTTGTTGGCTATACCCAACAAATAGGTAAAGTTCAAAATTATATTTCTTTTTCTAAAAAACAATCAGATGGCTTTATGCCTAACACTGATTTTGATATTAATCAATTTTTTTATCAATCGGCAATGAATATCAATAATGCTAAAATTGATTTTCAGGCAGGATATATTGATAAAGCTTTTGGTGCCAATAGTTTTTATTCTTCCAAATATCCAAATCAATTTGAATACACTAAAACTGGATTTTTAGGTTTAAAACTAGCAACAAAAGGGAAAGTAGATGCAGTTTACAATATATATTGGCGACGCAACCAAGATTTATTTGAATTGTTCAGAGAAAATCCCCCTGTTTGGTATCATAATCACAATTATCATCTAACAAATTCAATGGGAGCAAATGCTAATTATTCTTTTAAAACTAAACTGGGCAAAACTGCTTTTGGAGGTGAGCTAAGGCACGAAGCAATCTTGAGTAATGTGTTAGGTGAAGATTTAATTGACTCAATTCCTGTTCCAGGACAAGCAAATGTTTTTTTTAAGAAAGGCAAACAACGACAAAATGCCAGTTTTTTTATAGAACATTCATATACCTTCTATCAATTAACGACTTCTGCAGGTATGCTACTCAATTGGAATTCTGATTATGACTGGAAAGCCTATCCAGGTATAGATATGAGCTACCTGCTTAATAAAAAAATAAAATTAATTGCTTCTATTAACGAATCGATGAGAATTCCAAGCTTTACTGACCTATATTATGCTAGTGCAACCAATATTGGAAACCCAAATTTAAAACCCGAAACGAGTTTATCTTATGAAATTGGAACTAAATATCTTGTTAATGCTTTTGATGTTCATCTAGTTGCTTTTCGTAGAAAAGGCAAAAACTTAATTGATTGGGTGAAATATCCCGATTCTACTAAGTGGGAAAGTAGAAATATTACCAAAGTAAATACTAATGGGGTAGAACTTGGGGTTAACGTAAATTGTCTTAAGCTTACCAATAACAAGCATTTTTTTATTGATTACTTCTCTATTAATTACAACTATTTAAATGCTACTAAAATCAAAAATGATTATTTATCAAAATATGCACTTGACTACTTAAAACATAAGGTTGATTTTAGTATCAAACATAAAATATACAAAAGTATTTATGCCGTTTGGAGTGCCAGTTATCAAGATAGAAATTCCACTTATATTGATTATACAACCCAACAAGAAACTAAATACCAACCTATTTATTTAGTTAATTCAAAAATTGTTTGGAAATATCGTTTTCTCGAGTCATATATTGAAGCAAGCAACCTACTCAATAATTCTTATTACGATTATGGCAATATTATAATGCCTGGAAGATGGATTAGTGCGGGTATTAAGGCAGATTTAAATCTTTAGTGCTGCAATAATATTATATTAATAGTTAGTTTTGCAATAATTCTCTTGCGTTTTCCGTGGCAGCAAGGGTAGGGGAGTTGCCACTTAGCATTTTTGCAATTTCTACAATACGTTCTTCATTCGAGAGTTTGCGAATATTTGATTTGGTAGAAGTATTATCAAATTCTTTATATACAAAGAAATGGTCGCTACCTTTTGCTGCAATTTGGGGCAAGTGAGTAATAGTGATTACTTGCATTGTTTCTGCCATTTTTTTCATAATACTGCCCACTTTGCTTGCTACATCTCCAGAAACGCCAATATCTATCTCGTCAAATAAAATGGTGGGTAAAAAGTTTTTTTGCGAAATAAGCGATTTTATTGCCAACATCAATCGCGAGAGTTCTCCACCCGAAGCTATTTTGCCAATTTCTTTGGGTTCGCCACCCAAATTGGCATTAAAAAGAAAGCTAATTTCGTCAATTCCTGTCGAAGTTAATTCTGGTAATGGATTTATTTGAACAAAAAAACTTGCATGCGGCATTCCCAGTTTTGATAAGCTTTCCACAATTTGCTTTTCAATTTCAGAAACCACATTTTTTCGCTTGATAGAAATGAGTGCTGCTTTTTCTTTTAAAGATGCTTCTAAGGATGCAATCTCTTTTTTTAATTCAATAATCTTATTGTCAAAAGAATTGATGCTTTCTATTTTTATTTGGAGTGTATTTGTTATCTCTATTAATTCTTTAATAGTAGTTGCACGATGCTTTTGTTGCAAATGATAAATTATATCCAAACGATTTTTTAAATACGCTAAATGTTCAGGGTCGTAAACAATGCCTTGTTCGATAATAGTTATTTCGTTAGCAATATCTTTCAATTCGAGATAAGAACTATTGGTTCTTTCGCTTATTGTTTGAATATCCGTTTTAAAACGTGCAATTTGAGTAAGGGTTTTATTAATTTCAACCATATTGGTAAGCATGTTGCTTTCATTTTCTTTTAATAAAAACAATACTTTGTTAAGATTTTGCTTAATATCTTCGGTATGGTTGAGTGTTTCGAGTTCGCTTTCTGCATTTTCTTGTTCGTCTTCTATCAGTTTAGCTGATTCCAATTCTTCATATTGAAATTGAAAATAATCGAGGTCGGCTTTTGATTTTGTTTCTTCTTCATTTAAATGATGAAGCTCATTGATTAACTCTTTGTATTTTAGGTAAACTGATTTATACTCTTTAACAATTGCAATATGATTGGCATAACCATCTACAATATTTATTTGAAAACCTCTTTCGGCAAGGGTGAGCGTTTGGTGTTGCGAGTGGATGTCTATCAATCGCTCGGTAATAATTTTCATTACTGTAAGATTAACAGGAGTGTCGTTGATAAAAGCCCTTGATTTTCCTTGTTGGTTTATTTCGCGACGCAAAATGGCAACTTCTTCAAAATCCAATTCATTTTGTTTGAAAATATCATTTAAGCCTAAATCTTTGATTAGAAAGGAACCTTCAACAATACATTTTTTATTTGAATCTAAAAGCACTTGCGTGTCGGCTCTTTGTCCAAGTATTAAAGATAACGCACCAAGCAATATTGATTTTCCCGCCCCTGTTTCACCTGTGATTACAGAAAACCCTTCCGAAAAATCTATATCAAGTTTTTCGATAAGTGCATAATTTTCTATATAAAGATGTTTCAGCATATTGGAAAATGAGCTATAAATTTGGAAGTAAAAATAAGAAATTCTTAAAACAAACGGTTAATAATTAAAGTTTTTCTAAAATAAATTTTCTTCCTTTACATAATTTCATTACTGCATCAATGAATATAAAGGTTTGTTAGTTGTTTGTTAGTTTATTTGTCGAGCAATTCTGTTAATATTATGTCCAAATGATTATCTAAATTGCCTTCAAAGTTCTTAAAGGGAATATCAAGTTCTTTTAAAATTGTCGCAAAGCGTTTGTAACCGTCTTCATTTCTTAGTTCAACCCATTTTACTTTTAACTTATTTGCTTGGTGTTTGTTTAAATCTGAAAGTTTGTCAGCAACAAAAACATTGCTTTCCCTTGCAAATATAGCATCAGTACTTTCTGGATTACCTCGCCCCATCATTTTGACTTCACAACGATGATATTTGTTGTTTTTAATCAAATAAAAGTATACTTCTCTCATACTTATAGGAATTTTACTTTGATCAAAATGTTCAAAAGGAACACTAAAAACTTTGCAAAGTGTTGCCATAAGATACTTTTCAACTCGTTTTCCTGCTGTGCTCCAAAGTCCACCTCGAAGTGCTGCACGTTTTACAGCAAGTGTATTTATTACAATTAAACTTTCGTTTATGTTTAGCTCAACGCTAACACCTCTAAATTTGATTGTTAAACTTAAATCAATATCAGGTTGATTTTCTATTAAATTACTAATTGACTGATAAAGTATATCATAATGCTCATTTGATGCATCAATTACAATCTCTTTTGATGCAGAATTATACATATTCGTGATTGTTTTTTTATTCAAGCCCGAATTTATCGCAATTTCCTCTGAACTTAATTTTGGGTTTAGAAAAGTTTGCTTGTACCAATCAATTGTTACATCCTTATTTGCAAGTTTAGCTTCAATAACTTTTTTGAAAAAATCAATTGCAAATTGCAAAAACTCAGCATTAATAAGTGCAACTACCTCAATTCTATAATCTTGACCTTTTATAAGTCTTTTTATTATGTTTTTTACTACTTGGTCAGTTAATGTCATTTTGAAATTTCTTTGAATTGTTCTAAGGTTAAAAATTTGGTTTGTTGTTCATTAAATAATTCCTGTGGTTTTGATTTAGATTGCATATATTCAAAGTATTTAAGTTCCTGTTCTGTCAAGAAAAAAAATCTGTCTAATGCTTTTGCCGTTTTCCCAACCGTACCACTACCACCAAAAGGGTCAAAAACTAAATCTCCTTTATATGAATAGTATTGAATAACTCTTTTACAAAGTTCTACTGGAAATATAGCAGAATGAACTTTATCGAAACAAGGGTCTATTTTCCATACATTAGTATTTTCATAACCATCAGCAACTTTACTATTTTCAACTGTTTGAAAGTCATAATTTCTAATATTCCAATCTAATAATTTTTCTGTTGCTTTTCTATAAACCATCAAATACTCTGTTACACAATTTGGTTTATAACCCAATGGCTTGCGATGTTGCATAAAACCACCAATTCTGTTTTTTACGCTTGCTTCTGGCTTTAGCCAAATAATATCATCAATGAATTCCCATCCATTTTTTACTAAATATGGGTGTAAGTCGAATGGAATTCCATAGCGTTTGCTTGAGTGAGAACGGCTTACACGAGGAATGATAATTGGTGATGTGTTAACGATTAGAAAACGACCTTCTTTTGTAATTCTATGAGTTGCTTTAAAAACTTCCTCTAAAAACTCTAAGTAGGCTTGGTAGCTTGGATAAATTGAGTAATCTCTTGCATTATAATAAGGTGGCGAAGTAAAAGTTAAATGAACGCTTTCATCTGGAACAAATTTTAATGCTTTCAATACATCAGCATTGACAATAGTATTTTTCAAAAAATCGTAAGTTTCAGTATGAGGAAGCACTCCAACACTTTGGTTTTCTTTTGCAAAATATTCTTTATAAATCACTGTTCTAACCATTTCATTAGGATGATTTATTAAAGGTTTCAAATGTTCTTCTACATCATTGTCTTTATCAAAAACTAACAAACCACGTATTGCCTGGCAAACTATTTTAGGGTCCTCGTCTTCTAAAAAATTAAATAATAGTGGTTTATTTTCTGCCTTTCTTTGTCTGCCTATTGAAGATATGATTTCACGTCTTACACTTGTGTCTTTTTCTTTTTTATAAAGTTCTAAAAGTATTAATATGTTAGTGTTTCCATTAAGTTTACCTATGTTTTTTACAGCATTTAAGCGTACTTGGGCGTGCTGATGCCCTAAAAGATCATATAAAAATTTACTTTCAAAATTAATTGGTAGTTGTCCTAAACTTTCAAGAATAAAATTAATTGTTCCGACATCATGTTGATTTTTTACAAGGTCAGCAATATCACTATTCCCTTTATGTTTAAGCTCAGTTATTAATTCCTTTGTTATCATTATTCTACTTAAAAAATATCATTTAGCAAAGGTACTAAAATTTGGAAGTGTTTATTTCTTATTAAAAGTTTAATTTAATAAGTGGGGTTATCAAATTAAATAAGTAAATTATTTGTTTTCAGATATTTTTTTGTATTTGCTCGAATTTGCAGGATCTAATTCGTTCATAATGTTAATCACCTTAGTTTTATCCATTGGAGTGCCTTGCGAAAAAATACTAACAATCTCATCCGATTTTGCCGAAACAATCAATTTGATAAGGTAAGAGTTTGGTTTTTCGCGATTAGCATTTTGGAGCAACTCAAGTGCGGATGCTATTTGATTGCGGGCAATTTCATTGTTGTCGCTCATCATATCAAGCCCTGCTCGGTAAAATGAATAAAAGAATTTTCTAACAGGTGCATAAGATTTATTTAGTAAATTCTCAACCAACCAATATCTATTTTTCAAGTCTTCATAAGCTTTCCAACCTGGATACACAGAGCTTTGTGCATTATTAACAATAGTTTGAGCTTTTTCAAAAAATACAGCTCCTCCAGATTGCGAAAAAGAATCGAAGTCTAATCCAATAATAATGTAGGCATAGTATGCAAGCAAAGATGTAATTTCGGACGAATAAGAACTTTCAGAAAAATCTAAAGATTGAAATTCTATATATTTGAATTTAATATCTTTATCATTCAAATTAATCATCGTTGAGTTGTAGGAAGACTTATATATAGGGCGACGCGATTGAACTTGCATTGTTGCCGAAAATTCGTCTCCTACTGGTGCAGATGTTATTGTAATTAAAATGCTGCAATCAATTCGTTCTTCACTTGTAAAGCTATAATTGGTCCATTTTCGATTATTCATAAACTCGAAAATTGCTTTTTGGAGTGTTTCGTATATTTGCTTGTTGGTTCCTTCTACTTGGGGAGTTGCAACCATAACCGAGCAGTTGAGTTCCTGTGCTTTTGCTAAAGGGAAAAATAAAATGAAAAGTAATAGAAAAATGATTGGTTTCATTGGTTTATATTTTGTTAGTTTTTACTTTAAGGACATATAATATGCCTTACAAATAGTTATCTCGTTTGGTATGCTTTTGTTCAATGGCATTTTGTGTAGGTTGGTAGTTATTTTCTAATAGGATTAATTAATTGGTCAATTTTATTCACTACATCTATAGCTACTTCCAATTTTGTTTTAATTTTAAAGTGTTTAATTTGTTTTTTATTATCTATAATAGTGATTTTGTTGGTTGCTGTTCCAAATCCTGCACCTGCATCATTTAGCGAATTGAGAACGATAAAGTCAAGGTTTTTATGTTGCAATTTTAAAGAAGCGTTTTCAATTTCATTATCAGTTTCAAGAGCAAAACCAACTAATATTTGATTTTTCTTTTTTGTTTTACCTAATTCTGATAGAATATCAATAGTTGGTTTTAAAGTAATGTTTAATTTTTCCGAACTATTCTTTTTTATTTTATGTTGTTGTGGGTTTTCAGGGGTGTAATCAGCAACTGCTGCAGCCATTATCGTAATATCAGCTTTTACAAAATTTTCTACACAAGCTTGGTGCATTTCGTTGGCTGAAATAACATGGATACCTTTAATATTGGGATGAGTGGTAGTTAAATTTGATGGAGCCGAAATTAAAATTACTTTCGCACCTCTATTTGCAAGCTCATTAGCTATTGAAAAGCCCATTAAGCCGGAAGAATGATTGCCAATAAAACGGACTGCATCAATCGCTTCTTGAGTTCCACCAGCAGAAACTAAAGCTGTTTTACCTTTTAAGGTTGTTTTTTTTTTTAAAAAATGCTGAATAAAATCTATGATTTTTTCAGGTTCTTCCATTCTGCCTTTTCCATCGTAACCGCATGCAAGTTCGCCTTCAGTGGGTTCAATAATATGAATCCCTTGTTGGTGAAGGTAATCAATGTTTTTCTTTACCGAGAAATGAACATACATTTTGCAATTCATCGCAGGTGCGATGAAAACAGGTTTATTGAAAGCAAGCAAGGAGGTAGACAAAGCATCATCGGCGATGCCGTTGGCTAATTTACCAATAATATTTGCAGTTGCAGGGGCAACAATAAAAATATCGCCCCAATCGGTGAGCGATATATGTTCTGTAGTGTATTCTTCATTGTTTTGAAAAACATCTGCATATATTTTGTTTCCCGATAAGGTTTCTAATGTAAGGGGAGTTACAAAACTCAATGCATTCTGGGTAACAATAATTTTTACTTCGGCTCCTTGTTTTTTCAATAGTCTTATTAAAAAAACGGACTTATAGGCAGCAATTCCACCACTAATTCCAAGTAAAATATGTTTTCCTTTAAGCATTTATCAAAGTGTTTTTGGTGAACTAAAAAATGCTTGTTGCAATTTTAAATATAATGAAAACTAAAAAAAATTAAATTTCAATTTTGAGTTGAGGTGTTTATAAATAAACTTATTAAAAATTCAATCTATTTACTTATTTATCAACTACCAAATAGAGTCCATTATTATAAAAAATCTTACTCTTCTTCTTTATTTTCCTTTAAGGGATTTCTAAAAAAAATCTGGTCATTAGCAAACTCAGCAATGGCAATTAAAGTAGGTTTAGGCAAATGTTCATAATACTTTGCTACTTTGATTTGTTCTCTGTTTTCAAAAATTTCTTCTAAGTTATCAGAGCCAGTTACAAATTCAGAAAGTTTTGCGTTTATTTCTTCTTTTATTTCGAGAGAAATCTGGTTTGAACGCTTAGATAGCACCACAAGTGATTCGTAGATATTGCCAGTTTTATCGTCAAATGACTTTAAATCTCTTGTGTTGATATTTAAATCGGGTTTATTTTTTTTGTAATCCATAATTGCTTATGATTTTATTTTAGTGATTTTATTTATTTCTTTTTGGGCGCTATTATAATAAGATTTTGCCTCTTTGGCATATTTACTATTGTTGTATGATTTGATAAAAAAATTGTATGCTTCAATAGATGCTTGATATCTTTCAACTTTTTTGGATTCTACACTATTTTTTGCATATAAATAATGGGTTTTTATAAGGTTGAATAAGATGTCTTCTTTGTATATGTTATCAGGATAATCGTTAATGTTATTTTTGAAAGAATAAATGGCTGCTAAATAATTTTCAGTTTTCAAATAAAGCAAAGAAATTTCATAATATTTCTTTTGGAGCTTAAGTCTAAGTTCGTCAAGCAGTTTATTACATTCGGCAACACGTGGACTGGTAGGATATAAATCTACAAAAGATTGTAATTCTTTTATTGCTTGAAATGTGTTGGTTTGGTCGAGTTTATAAATTGGTGAATCAAGATAAAGGCAATAAGCACTCATATATCGACACTCTTCTGTAAAAAGGCTCATAATATAAGTAGTAGCAAAATTTTTAAAGTGATAAGCAGCCGATAGGTAATCTTCTTGATAATAATAAGAATAAGCATACATATAATAAGCTGAATCTGCTTTTGAGGTGCCTTTAAAGTAAATTAACACTTGATCTAACAATTGAACCGTTCTGAAATAGTCTTTTTTAGCGTAATACTTTTTCGCCATTTCATATTTTAGCGAATAGTCGGTACTTTTGAGCAATTTTTGGTATTTACTGCAAGCAGAAATGCCAATTACAATTATCGCAATTGCAAAAATGTAATTTATTTTTTTTATCATGTGCGCAAAATTAATAATTTTCATTGAATTATATCACGTTGTTTTAAATCAATTATGATAAATTAACAATTATTTATTTATTTCCTCTATCTATTTCTCTTTTAGCGTCTTTTGTTTTCAAGGTTTCTCGTTTATCGTATAATTTTTTTCCTTTAGCTAAAGCTATTTCTAATTTTGCAAATCCCCTCTCATTAATAAAAAGAAAGGTAGGGATAATAGTTATACCTTGTTCTTTAAGTTTATTAAGCAATTTGTGAAGCTCACGTTTGTTGAGAAGCAATTTTCGTTCACGCTTGGGGGGATGGTTTAAATAAGTACCATACGTGTATTCAGAAATATGCATATTCCTCACAAATAACTCATTATTTGTAAAGCTACAATAAGCATCCGTTATATTTGCCTTGCCTTCTCTAAGCGATTTTATTTCAGTGCCTGTTAATTGAATGCCTGCTATATACTTTTCAATAAAAAAATACTCAAAAGACGCTCTTTTGTTCTTAATTTGAACTTTATCTAACATGGATGCTTAAAAATGAAGTGCAAAGTTAGTAAAATTATTTACCTTATAAAAACTATGAATCAATTAATGAGTAAAAACGATTAGGCTTTTTAAGGAAGCATCAATTAAAGAGTAATACTTATTTAGGGTCTGCTGAATAGGTGATTTTTCATAAATGGTAAAAGGAGTTTATTTTATTTCATAATTCATTCATTTTAATTTGGTTTATACTAATTTATTTATTTAACAAGGTTTTTAAAGGCTCTACCTTTTTAAAAGATA
>MNXO01000087.1 GCA_001872995.1 Bacteroidetes bacterium CG2_30_32_10
TAAAATAATTATTTTTATTAAGTTCTTTAATACTATTGCTTGGATAAGAGATAGTTAAAGTGTAACTTCCAGCACTATTGCCATCAACAACAATAAAATATGTTCCAACTGGTGCATTTGTGTATGTTAATGAGTTGCTACCTGCCACAAAACAACTATTTTCTTTGCAGTTGGAAAGTAAAAATATATCTAAATCAACGTTTATATTGCTTAAGGCTGCAGAAATATCTCCTATAGAGTTTGTAGTAATCGTATGCACTACTTCTGGTCCATTTTCTGACCAAGTTTTGCAATTATATTTGTTTACATTTGAATGACCTAAAGAGGTATTGCCATTATAAGGAATATTGGCAAAAACAAATACGGCATCAGAACAATTTAGCATACTAGGGCTAACATTAATATAATTTTCTTTAATTATTGTATCAGAACCTATAGCATTAGACGAAATCAAAGTAACAATATAAGTACCAGCTTCACTATATATAATATTTTGAGGATTAAATTCTGTGGAAGTAATACCATTGCCAAAATCCCAAAAACAAGAAGTTGGGTTTCCAGAAGTAAGGTTAGTAAAATTAACACTTTCTAGTTCTTTTATGGTCGTGTCATTGGCTTTATAATTTGAATGGGGTTTTTGGTTAAAACCTACTTTAAAAGAAATAGTAGTATCTGTGGTGCCAATGTCATAAATGTCAATATCAGCAAGGCTACCATCAGAAAAGAAACAAGAAGGGTTGGTTAGATTGTTAAACAGAGTTCTACTCGAATTTTTGCTAAATACAGCAGCACTTATTGAACCATTGATTGTAGGAGTTCCGCCTGGTCTATAGATATAAACTTCATCTGGAGGTCCTTGGGCGTTGCCATCACCTGCAACAGTATTAATTCTATAAATCAATAAACCGCTACCAGGTATAGAACTTTCAAAAACGCCTTCTTTTTTCCTATATTCCAAAACAAAATATTCTGTAGGTGAATTAGGTGAAAAAATTTTATAACAATTATTTGTTGAAGAAGCAAGTGGCTTTAAAGTATAAGTTCCAGCAGTAGTAATTTCAGGAATATCAGTAATCCAAGTTTGTGCAGCGTATTTATATTTCATAAATGCACCCATGTGCCCAAATCCGCTTTCCATTAAGTCCCAAGCACCAGCAGGAACAAAACCATCATAACTGTAATGATACAAATCTGGAGCTCCTAAGGCATGAAACATTTCATGGCATAATGTTTGAACATCTACTTGCGATTCGGGTTGAAAAGTATAATCATATACCCGTTTACCATTGATATTTACAGTTTGTGAATACAAACTCCATCTGTGAGCCCATAAAAGATTAGCCCAAGCACCATTTCCTCCTTTGATAATAAAGCAAACATTATCTACTTTACCATCATTATCTCCGTCAATATTGAGACCTATAGGAACAGAAGACGCAATAAAATTGATAGCATTAACCAATAAAGTGTGTTCTCTTTCTGTTCTTTCCGGCTCGGTGTAACCTATAGGATTAGAAGTGGCATTGTATGGCTGATAATAAGCTCTAGGATGTGAATCTTGATATGAAAGGCTACTCGTTAAAGGACAAATTGGATAATGTGTTGTGTTGATGTTTAATGCATTATAAGATACTTCATGATAATAAGAAAATAATGATTTACCAGTTGTTGCATTAAGTTTTGTTTCATAAACTTGCCTTAAATTGGTAAATTCTGTATCATCACTAAAGCGAATATAAACGGCAATATTGTTTAACGCACCTGCATGAGGCGCTTTTACAGATTTATCAGTATATTTAAAAAAGTCACTCACTCTTTGTTTGTACTCTTTTTCGGAAATTTTAACATTTTTAATCAACCCAAGAGCTTCAGGATTAACAGCATTTACAAGATAACTTGAAGGTACAACAACACTATTTGCATCATAAGTTGCATAATAATAATATCCATTGCTTGACTGAATTATGGTATAATCATTGGCATCGTGCAACCAGTTAAAAAACTCATCCCCACTGACAAAGCAATCAATCTTTTGTCCATTTGGTTGCGTAATCAAATAAGGTAGTTTGCTAAAATAAGCAGCTTTACTTGAAAAAGTAAAGCTCATTAAAAGTATAAAAATAATAGACAGATAAATTGAATTGAATTTTCTCATTTTATTAATTTTTTTTAATAATAATTATTTTTTAGTTCTTTTCTGAAATTCGTTGAATCCTTCATCTAAATATTTAATATAAGCATCAATATCCAAATCATAAGCTCTTGGTTGATTTAGCATATCGCCATTTGCATCCAAAAGCACATATTGGGGTTGAGAATTTCTATTATATTTTGACATTTGAATATCTGCATTTTTAGCTCCTAATTTAGTAATTAATTCCCCGCTATATATAGAAGTGTATTGTTCAGAGGCAGGCAGTTCAATCACTTTATCATCCACATAAAGTGAGACTACTATAAAATTATTTTTTAATCTCTTAAGAACTTCGGTATTAGACCAAACCCTAGCTTCCATTTCTCTACAATTAACGCAACCATGACCTGTAAAATCTATAAAAAGAGGTTTGTTTTGCTCTTTAGCGCATTTGAGGGCTTGGTCATAATCAAAATAACCTTTCAATCCATGAGGTAATTCTAATTTATCAGCATATTTGGGAGATTCGCATAATGTATTTTTTGTTTTTGAATCTCCGCCGCCAAATGCTTCTACATTTTCTCTGATTATTTTATTTAAATCAAAATCATGTGTATGTTGTGGTGGCATATAACCTGTTAAAGCTTTTAAAGGAGCTCCAAACATACCTGGAATCATATAAATAACAAAAGAAAATGTAATTATTGCTAACATCAGCCTTGGCACACTTACATGTTTTACTTCACTATCGTGAGCAAATTTTAGTTTTCCTAACAAATAAAATCCTAATAATGAGAAAATAGCTATCCATAATGCAAGATAAACTTCTCTATCTAATATTCCCCAATGATAAGTTTGATCAGCTACACTTAAAAATTTTAAACCTAGTGCTAATTCTAAAAATCCTAAAACAACTTTCACTACATTTAACCAACCACCAGACTTTGGTAAGTTTTTTAGAAGAGATGGGAAAAACGCAAAGATGGTAAAAGGTAAAGCAAAGGCAAGTCCAAAACCAAACATACCAATAATTGGTTTAAGAATTTCTCCACCAGCCGACAAAACTAAGATTGCCCCAACAATTGGTCCAGTGCATGAAAAAGAAACTAATACCAGCGTAAATGCCATAAAAAACGACCCCAAATAGCCTCCTTTATCGGCTTGCTTATCAGTTTTACTGACCATCCAACTGGGTAAAGTAATTTCAAACATACCCATAAAGGAAGCAGCAAAAAGCATAAATATAATGAAAAAGAAAATATTTGGTATCCAATGCGTGCTTAACCAATTGGCAAAACCAGGACCTAAAGCAACTGCAAGTATTGTTCCAACAAGTGTATAAATAACAATAATAGAAATACCATAAATAGAGGCTTGGAGTTTAGCTTTTGCTTTACTTTTGCCAGAATGCATAAAAAAAGTAACCGTCATTGGTATCATTGGAAAAACACAAGGTGTTAATATAGCTATTAAGCCACTCAAAAAAGCTATCCAGAAAAATCCCCATAAAGTATTATCTTTTTCTTCATTTAAAGTTGTATTTATTATCGTTTTATTGGTTGTTATTGTATCGTTTTTCAATTGATTTTTACTACTATCGCTTGGTGTATTAGCTAAAGTATCTGTTATTTCATTTACAATTGAGGGATTAATTTTAATCGTTTTTGCCCCATCTAACTTAAATTCATACTCAACAACAGAAGGCGGAAGACATTGCTTGTCATCACAACACATATATTCCAAACTACCTTTTACAACTACTGGTTTATTTGATATTATTTTAATATTTTGTTTAAATTGTGCAGTATTTGCGAAATATTTAAGAACCATATCGAAGTTTGCATCAAATTCTTCAATAGGTTTTGGCTCTTTCACTTTACCAATTAACTTATATTCGTTGTTTTTTGTAAATGTAAAGGACGTTGGTACAGGTCCCCCGTCAGGAATGAATTGTGAATATACATGCCAGCTTTTATCCATAGTTGCTTTAAAAGAAAGTTCAGCCATTGAATCATTGAGTCTTTTAGAACTAAAACTCCATTTCACTGGTTCTAAAATTTGGGCAAATAAAGAAATATTTGCTGTAAGGCAAATTAATGTATAGACAAATATTTTTTTCCAACTTTTCATTCTAACTTATTTTTATATGTAAATATTTAATTATAAAACTTGTGCAATATACATTTTTTTAGTTTCTGGAACAATTTTGTAAAAATTATTTATCCTATGCCCAACAATCCATACAATATCATTCCCAGAACATAATACTAAAATATTTTCTTTTTCAAAAAGAGTAATTTTTTGGTCAATAAAAAAATCACTTAATTTCTTTTTGTTATTCATACCAAACGGAACAAACCAATCTCCCTTTTCCCATTTTCTTAGTAATAATGGAAACTTCAGCTTATCAAAGTCAAGAATAGCAGTGGAATGATTTTTTAATTCTGCTGTAATTTCTTTAAATTTAGAAACTTTAAATTTAATAGAACATTTAGAAGTCTCTATTTTCTTAGCATTTTCACTAATTAAAAGGTGAATATTATCAACAGGAGTAGTTGCTTCAACTACTAAGTATTTTCTATCTTTCAATAACCGATGAGTAGAAGAATAAAAAACAATTCCTGAACTTTTGTTTAAGGAATTTAAAATATCTTCAACTGTAGAATAACCGAAATTAAAAGGTTTTAAAAACTCATATACATAATTTGTTTTATCATTAAGCTTTTCTATTTCATTTATAGAAAGTAATATTTTCCCATTGTTTTTTTTAAATACCATGTTGCCAACATCCTTTAAATGGTCGTTGTAAACCTTTTCAACAAATTTAAAATGTTCAATATCTTTAATAATCGTATCTTTATAAGAAGGATTAATTTCTTTTAAAACAGGCATTATTTGATGTCTAATTTTGTTGCGTATATATTTTATGGAAGCATTAGAAGAATCATCTCTAAATTTTATTCTGTTTTCAGTGCAATAGTTCAGTATTTGTTCTTTGAAAGTGAATAAAAGTGGGCGGATTAGTAAATTATTTTTGAAAAGAATTCCGTGTAAGCCAGAAATCCCAGTTCCTCTTAATAAATTAATAAATAAGGTTTCTATTACATCGTCTTTATGTTGTGCTAAGGCAATATAAGAATAGTTATATTTATTTCTAATTTCCTCAAACCACTGATAACGAAGATTTCTCGCAGCCATTTGTATAGAAATTCCTTCTTTTTGAGCATATATTTGCGTATCGAATGTAGTAGTATATAATGTTACATTCAACTTTTTAGCTAATTCCTTTACAAATTCTTCATCATTATTAGATTCTTCGCCTCGAAGTTTGAAATTGCAGTGAGCAATAGCAAATCTAAAGCCTGCAACTTTGAAAAGATGACACATAACAACAGAATCAGCTCCTCCGCTTACTGCGAGTAAAATGTTTTCTTTCTTAAGAAATAACTTTTCGTTTTTTACAAAATCAACAAATTCTTTAAGCATAAATACAAATTTAGAACTTTTTTTTAAATATTATTTGTTCATTCACAAAATCTTATTTAAATTTGTTCTAAATAAAATACTAAAAATCATGAAACATCAAGATATATTTTCAAAACTATGGGCTGATTACACCAAACTCAATCCATCTGTTCAAAAAGTTTATGATTTATTCACTAACTTAGGCGAAACAGTAGAAAATGATCATATTGCATTTAGAACCTTTAATGATAAAAGGGTTAATATAGATAAATTAGCTAAAGTATTCATTAATGCTGGTTATGAAGAAAAAGCGAACTATTATTTTGAAGAAAAACATTTGGTTGCCAAGCATTATGAGCACAAAACTGAAAAATTTTTGCCAAGAGTATTCATAAGCGAACTTATTTTAGAAAAATTTAGCAATTATTTAAAGGAAGTAGCAATAAAAACAATTGATTCAATTCCAGTTGAGTTGTTAAATGGCGATGAATTAATATTTTCTGGCTCCTCCTGGAGTGTTCCATCCTTCAAAATATATGAAAAACTAAAATCTGAATCTGAATATGCAGGTTGGCTCTACGTAATGGGTTTTAGAGCAAATCACTTTACAGTGAATGTGAATGCTTTAAAGCAAATTAATACCATGGAAAAGGTAAATAGCTTCTTAAAAAATAATGGTTACAAAATTAACGCTGTTGGTGGCGAGATTAAAGGTTCTCCATCTGAATTACTGGAACAATCAAGTATTATGTCTGAAATAATAAAAGTTAAGTTTGAAGAAGGCGAAAAAGAATTTCCTGGTTGTTTTTATGAATTTGCTAAAAGGTATCCTGATAAAAATGGAACTCTTTTTTCGGGATTTATTGCAAACTCAGCCAATAAAATATTTGAAAGTACCAATTTTAAAAAGTAATATTTGAAAATTTTCCAATTATCCTTACTTTATTAATGAAAAATATTGAAAATAATTTAAAGATTTTAAGACAAGAAATTAAAGGCGATTTATTCGATGATTTATCCAGTAGAATAATCTATGCAACCGATGCTTCTGCATACAGAGAGATTCCCTTTGCAATAGCTAGACCTAAGAATAATGATGATATAAAAAAACTGATTTTGTTCGCAAAAGAGAATAATGTGTCTCTTATTCCTAGAACAGCAGGTACTTCTTTAGCAGGACAAGTTGTAGGTGGAGGTATAGTAGTTGATGTATCAAAATATTTAACGAAAATTGTCGAATTAAATGAAAAAGAAAAATGGGTAAAGTTGCAACCAGGCGTTATACTTGATGAACTTAATAGATACCTTTCAAAATTAAATTTGTTTTTTGCACCAGAAACTTCCACTTCTAATCGTTGTATGATAGGCGGAATGGTTGGTAACAACTCTTGTGGTTCACATTCTTTAATATATGGAAGCACCAGAGATCATGTAATATCAATTAAAGCAATATTAAGCGATTGCTCTGAAATTGAATTTACAGATTTATCGATTGAAGAGTTTAAGAATAAATGTGAATTAAACACTTTAGAAGGGAATATTTATAGAAATATTCGAAATACATTATCATTACAATCAAATCAAGAAGAAATAAGGTCTCAGTATCCAGACAAATCATTAAAAAGAAGAAATACAGGTTATGCAATTGACATTCTACTTGAATCAGAACCATTTACACCCAAAACATTGCCTTTTAATTTTTCAAAGTTGATTTGTGGTTCTGAAGGCACACTGGCTTTTATAACAGAAATAAAGCTGAATCTTATTCCTTTACCGCCAAAAGAAAAAGCAGTTATTTGCATTCATTTTAATAGTATTAAAGAAGCATTACAAGCAAATCTTATTGCCCTAGAATATCAACCTGGTGCAATTGAGTTAATGGACAATATTATTATTGAATGCACCAAAGATAATATTGAACAACAGAAAAATAGATTTTTTCTTGAAGGTTCGCCTGCCGCACTTTTAATTGTAGAATTTGCAAGAGAAACAAAAGAAGAAATAAATAATATTACTGATAAAATGGAAAAAGAAATGCGAAGTGCTTCGCTTGGTTACCATTTCCCAGTAATATTTGGTTCTGAAATTATTAAAGTATGGAATCTAAGGAAAGCCGGATTAGGACTCTTGTCAAACTATCCGGGAGACAAAAGACCAGTTACCGTTATAGAAGATACGGCTGTAAATGTTAATGTTTTATCAGATTACATTGATGAGTTTCAGCATATTCTTGATAAATTTAATTTAAAATGCGTCTATTATGCACATATTGGGACAGGTGAAATACACTTAAGACCAGTTTTAAATTTAAAAGACAAAAAAGAGGTGGAACTGTTTCATACGATTGCTTTTGAAGTTGCTTTATTGGTAAAAAAATACAAAGGCTCTTTAAGTGGAGAACATGGCGATGGCAGGCTTC
Source organism: Bacteroidetes bacterium CG2_30_32_10 (assembly GCA_001872995.1). Classification (GTDB taxonomy): domain Bacteria; phylum Bacteroidota; class Bacteroidia; order Bacteroidales; family CG2-30-32-10; genus CG2-30-32-10. The sequence goes on from MNXO01000087.1 coordinate 8,019, forward strand.
GAGGAGAGTTTATTCCACTAATGATTGGATCGCACAATTATAATCTTTTAAAAGAAATTAAATCAGTTTGGGATCCTTCTAATATTTTTAATCCAGGAAAAATAGTTGATACACCACCTATGAACACTTCCTTGCGCTATAGGCAAGAAACAATTACGCCAATGATTGAAACAATATTTGACTTTTCTCAAACAAAAGGCATATTAAGAGCGGCTGAAAAGTGCAATGGCTCTGGCGATTGCAGAAAAACAGAGGTAATTGGAGGAATGATGTGCCCAAGTTATATGGCAACAAAAGATGAAAATACTACCACTCGTGCAAGAGCGAATATATTAAGAGAATTTCTAACAAATTCAACCAAACAAAATCCTTTTAATCATAAGGAAATATACAATATACTTGATTTATGCCTTTCGTGTAAAGGCTGCAAATCGGAATGCCCGTCAAATGTTGATATGGCAAAACTTAAAGCGGAGTTTTTATATCAATACTACAAAACAAATAGCATTCCTTTAAGAACTATTTTGATAGCGAATATTGCAAAAATTAATAAAATTGGAGCGTATGTTCCTACAATGTTTAACTTCTTTATTGCTAATAAATTTCTTTCAAAAATTATTAAAAAAACTTTAGGTTTTGCTGAAAAGAGAAGCATTCCATTATTATATAAATTTACATTGAAGAAGTGGGCTTTAAAAAACCTGAATACACTCAACGAAAACTCCCTAAAAACAAAGAAAGTTTATTTGTTTTGTGATGAGTTTACCAATTATAATGATGTGGAGATTGGTATAAAGGCGATTAAACTACTGATAAGGCTTAATTATTATGTTGTTATTGCCGATAATAAAGAAAGTGGAAGGGCTTACCTCTCTAAAGGAATCCTAAAAAAAGCAAAAACATTGGCAAATTTTAATATCAACTTATATAAAGACAAAATAAATGAAGCCGTTCCACTTATAGGCATTGAACCATCTGCAATTTTAAGCTTTAGAGACGAATACCCTTTATTGGTTGATGCTAATTTAAAGGATGCTGCTAACAGATTAGCTAAAAATGTATTTTTAATTGATGAGTTTCTTGCTAATGAGTTTGAGAATGGTAGTATTAACAGTAATTTATTTACAGTGGAATTTGCAAATATCAAACTTCATGGGCATTGTCATCAGAAAGTGTTGGCATCTATAGAGCCAACAAAGAAAATACTTCAGATTCCCATAAACTATCGAGTTGATGCCATTGCTTCTGGTTGTTGTGGTATGGCTGGTTCATTTGGATACGAAAAAGAACATTATGAATTATCTCAAAAAGTTGGAGAACTTATTTTATTTCCTGCTGTTAGAAATTCAAAAAAAAGTGATATTATTGCAGCCCCAGGAACAAGTTGCAGACATCAAATAAAAGATGGGACTGGTAGAGATATTTTTCATCCCATTGAACTATTATTTGACGCTTTAAAAAAATAAATTAGGAAATAAAATACAATAAAATGAAAGAATTGCTTATTATCGTTTCGGCTCCATCAGGTGCAGGCAAGACAACCATCGTTAAAAAATTATTAAACGCTTTTCCTAATTTGAAATTTTCCATCTCTGCTTGCAGCAGACCCAAAAGAAACAATGAAATAGATGCAGTAGATTATTATTTTATTAGCTCAGATTCATTTAAAAAGAAAATCGAAAATGATGAATTCTTAGAATGGCAAGAAGTTTACAAAGGAAGTTTTTATGGCACTTTAAAAAGTGAAGTGGAAAGAATTTGGGCGCAAAACAACATTGTAATATTTGATGTTGATGTAATTGGTGGTTTGAACATTAAAAAAATATATAAAGATAAGGCATTATCAATTTTCATTATGCCTCCTTCTATTGAATTGCTTGAAGAACGACTGCGAAAAAGGTCCACAGATAGCGAAGAAAGCATTAGAATTAGGGTTGAAAAAGCAAAAAATGAAATGAAATATGCTAATAATTTTGATTGTATAATTTTAAATGACGATATTATTAAAGCAACAGATGACACGATTGCTTTAGTTGAAAAATTTCTGAATAAATAAAGCCAAAACCACTTATGCGTATAATTACCTGATTTTTATAAACAGGTAGTTTGCCTCTTGTATGAGGATTATTATTGTTTTAGTTTTGCTAATAATTACTAAAAATAATAATTATGACAGCAAACAATATGTACTCCATGAGAATATCTATCGAAAATGATAGAGCTTATAAAATCAGGCTAATACATAACAATCCTAAATCTGATCAAGTTTTGTTTGAATTTGTAAGCGAGAAAATTCCTACAGTAGAAAGAGTTTTAAAACTTTACAATCTTTCTAAAAGAAACATTTCGCAATAAGCTTTTAAATATAGCTTGTTTACATTTCAGAAAGCATGAATCATTCATCTTTTGCACTTTTTAAGTGTTCTTTAATAGAAGTATGACAAAATATAAGACTATTGTTGTAGACGACCATAAAATATTTCAGAACTATCTATGTTCTATCCTAAATCAAATTGATAATATTGAGCTATTCGCCCAAGTTGCAAATGGCTTAGAACTCCTCAACGTAATATCATCAAAGAATACCGACCTTATATTTATGGAAATTAATTGTTCTATGATTAATTCAATAGTCATCGTTAAAAAATTGCTTAAGAAATACCCACATATAAAAATTATTGCTACTTCTTTATTTGAAGAAGACGAAAAAAATCATTACAATACTTTGCTTAATTTAGGAGTACAAGGATTTATACTAAAACAGACAGGTAAAAATGATATTGAAAAAGCTATTTTCACCGTGATGAATGGCGAAAAATATTATTCAAAAAATTATCATTTCGCCCCATTAACTACTCGTACTTAGTTTTCAAACTACGATTTAATATATTCACAAAATTTTCTAATGGTTTATTAACCATCATACTCAACATAGCATTTAGTTCTGCATTAAAAACAAGTTGAGACCTGCATGTATCTTTCGTTATTGTTTTAAGTATCGCAATTAATTCATAATTGAAAGGAGTTTTACCATCCGAAGCCATTACAATTTCTGAAAATGGAGTTCTTTTAATAATTTTCATACTCAAATCGGTCATTCCTTTTATTGTAAAAGAACAAGTATCTTCAGTAGATTTCCAATTGATGATTTGTTCGGGCATCAGTTTCTCGAAATTATTGAAATTACTCAGAAAATTAAAAACAGTTTCTATTGAACTATTGATGGTTTGCATTTCGCTTTCAATTCTGGTCATAACATTACATTTTACTATGGTGTGAACAAATATAATTATATTTCTTTTATAGACTTCAGATTCCCCATTTTTCGGGAGTTTCTCTCCATTTTTTAAGGGTAATCAAATCGTTTGCTTGAATATATCCGCTATCTAAAGCTTGTGCAATAAGATTATCGTAATTAGTTAAAGTTACTAAAGGACATTTGGCTTTGCTAAAGTTGTTTGATGCAGTTTTAAAACCGTAAGTAAAAATAGCAGCCATTCCTTTTACATTGGCACCAGCATTTTTTATAGCATCAACTGCTTTTAAGCTGCTCATCCCTGTTGATACAAGGTCTTCAATTATTACTACAGCTTTGTTTGCTTCTAATACACCCTCTATTTGGTTTTCTAAACCATGTTTTTTTTCTTCAGAACGAACATAAATAAATGGTAATCCTAAATCTTGAGCCACTAAAACACCAAGAGGTATTCCGGCTGTTGCAACACCTGCAATCACTTCGGGTTCTCCATATTCTTCTCTAATCAATTTCACCATTTCATCCCTAATAAAATTTCTAATTTGTGGATAGGATAAGGTTTTTCGATTATCACAATAAATAGGTGATTTCCATCCCGAAGCCCAAGTATAAGGTTTAGCTATATTCAATTTTATTGCTTTAATTTGCAATAAATATTCAGAAACTTTTAGTGAGGATTCTTCATTCTTTTTCATGATGCAAATGTATAAAGTTTTTATAAACGACAAACCTATTTTAATAGTTAATACTATTCAAACGGAGCATATCGCTTCAGACCATTTGGTATATCAGTATCAATCTAAAAAAAAATTACTTGCTGTGATTGCTGAATACCAAGAATCAAACACCTATAATAAACTAATTTTATATGACAAAAATACAAATGTTTTGTTTAAAAAATTGATTTCTTTATATAAAATCATTAAAGCAGCAGGAGGTGTTGTAAGAAACTTAAAAGGGGATATTCTCTTTATTTATAGGCTTGGTAAATGGGACTTACCAAAAGGGAAAATTGAGAAAAACGAGAAAATTAAAGATACTGCTATTAGAGAAGTAGAAGAAGAATGCGGTATTTCTAAACTTTCAATTATTAATAGTTTACCTTCAACCTATCATATCTATAATTTGAAAGGAAAGAATGTTTTAAAAAAGACATATTGGTATGAAATGAAATGCAAAGATAGTAAAGCCCCTGTTCCACAGATTAAAGAGGACATTACTGCGGTTAGATGGATTGATAACGAAGCGATAGAAGATGTTTTGCAAAATGCTTACCTTTCTATTAAAGAGCTGATTATTAAATACCTTGATATAAAATAAGTTATTCTAAATTATTTTCTTGATAATTCAAATATAAACAGCTATTTTTGTATTATAATAGCTTATTAACACTTTAAACTTACATATTATTAAAATGCCTATAAAAAAAAGCATACTAAGCAAAAAGTATATAAATTGGGCATTACAACTGACATTAAAAATTAATTAAAAAATATCCAAATGAAAAGAATTATCCTTATTTTAAGTGTTTTTGTATTGTTTATAAGTGCAAAAACACAACCACCTGCTGGTTATTACGATGCAGCCAATGGATTAACTGGTGCTCCATTAAAAACCGCACTATATAATATTATTAAAAACCACACTGTGAGGACTTACCCATTATGGAGTTGGTACGATGATACCGACTTACAACCTGCTCCGGCAGTAAATAAGATTTGGGATATTTATACGGATAACTGTAATTTTACTTTTGGACCATCATCAAGTGGCGGTAATCAATGCGGGAATGTTGGTACAACAACTTGCATTTGCTATAATAATGAACATTCTTTCCCTAAAAGTTGGTTTGGTGATGTTTCTCCAATGAATTCTGATATATTTCACATCTACCCCACTGATGGAAAAGTAAATGGGGTACGATCAAATTTTCCTTATGGCGAAACCTCAACAGGAACTACATGGGGAAATGGGAAAATTGGTTTTTGCACTTATCCTGGTTATACAGGAACTGTATTTGAACCTGCTGACCAATACAAAGGCGATTTAGCAAGAACCTATTTTTATATGGCTACTCGTTACGAAAATGTTATTGCCAGTTGGGAACACGATGATGCTAATGGTGATGCTATTATGAATGGTACTTCATATCCTGCTTTCGAAACTTGGTTTTTAAATTTATTATTAAAATGGAATGCTCAAGACCCCGTGAGTACTAAAGAAATTAACAGAAATAATGCCATATACAATATTGTTCAACATAATAGAAACCCATTTATTGACCATCCTGAGTGGGTTGCTGCAATTTGGGGCAATGGCAGTGCGATAAATGATACTTACAGCAATATATTTAACAATATTTCCATTTATCCCAATCCTTCTAATGAGATGATTACTATAAATAACTTAAATAGTAATATTGTTAGCCTCTCTATTGCTGATATTGTTGGAAAAATCATATATAGTGCAAGTAATCCATCGCAATCACTTGAATTAAATATCAATAATTACGCTAAAGGATTTTATTTTCTTACGGTTTATGCTGACAACAATCAATCAAAAACATTTAAGTTTATCAAAGACTAATAATGAAAAGTTTTAGAAAAGAACTTTTTTTTACTACCGATAAGCGTTACCAATTGATTCACATTACTGATGCTGTTCAGAAAGCAGTAAATGAAAGTGGGATTAAAGAAGGTTTGTGTTTGGTAAATGCAATGCACATTACTGCCAGTGTTTTTATCAATGATAATGAATCGGGTTTGCATCAAGACTATTTGGAATGGTTGGAGAAATTAGCTCCATATAGCCGTGAAGGTTATCATCATAATGTTGGTGAAGACAATGGAGATGCTCATTTGAAAAGACAAATTATGGGTAGAGAAGTGGTGGTGGCTATTACCAATGGTAAACTTGACTTTGGTCCGTGGGAAGCTATCTTTTATGGCGAATTTGACGGAAGAAGAAAGAAAAGAGTATTGATTAAAATTATTGGAGAATAATTTATTAGAAAAAGGTTAATGGACAAAATTAATGTTTTTTATAATTTTAACGAACTATAGACACTCCTAACTCGAAGCACTTATTAGAAAGTGTAACCCGCTCCCATTTCAAAAAAGTCAGCTTGCCCTAAATTGGCTTTAATAAACATACCAACAAACAACTTATGTTTATTGCTTTTCATAGGGTTGGTAAAATAATATTGCAAGCCGAGTTTATTGGTATTTATTAGTTTAAGCTGCTTGCTAAAACTAATATTTGCTTCCGAAGACTTAACAAAATTACGCTTAAACGGATTATAGAGATAAATGCCTCCCTGAATATTGAACCCCACTCTTCCCAATAGATATTCATGACCCAAAAAAGCAACCATTGTAAATGATTTGAGATGCTGGTTTTTAATATAAACTTCTTGTGTTAAGATATAATCATAAAAACTGGTGTAATAATTAACATAAATACCTGCTTGCACATTACTTACCGTATTGTAACGTTTTGATAAATATAGATTCCCAATATAAACGGGATATTTTGTGCCATTTGTTGGTCCAGTAGAATTTCCAAATTCGTGAAAGCCAACTCCTGCATACATATTAAGCAATACCCTTTTTGCAGGTATTTTAGGGGTTTGCTGATAAAATTTGTCGGGCAATCGTTGGGGAAGATACTTAATCGAAATATTGAAGCAAGGTAAGTTTAATCCAACGTTGGGCAATTGATAATGTCCGTTTGAAAAGTGAAACACAGAAACTCCACCACTTAAAACTATGTTTTTATTGATATTTTTGCATATATTTAAAGATAATGCGGATATATTGGTAATATGTGAGCCGATTACTATGTTTTCAGTATTGTTGGACAAGCTATAAGGTTTGTTGAAAAAAGAAAATCCCATTCCCATCTTAAGTTGGTAATAAAAACGATGGTTTCTTTTAATAAATAAGGACAAATTAGGCAATATAGAAATGTTTTCTCCCAATATTGCTTGGTTACCAAAATTTCCATATATCAAAGAAATGCCTACCTGAGGATATTTGTAAAATTGTTGCCATTCTTTTAGCCCATTGGTTATAGTAAAATAACCTACTTCAAAAAGAAATGAAGTTTTGTTTCTAGGAAAATTAGGATAGTTATTTACAATTTTGCCAATATATAAAGTCGTTTCAAAAGAATAATGTTTAATTGAATCCTTTTTTATTGGTACAAGAGAATCTATTTGAGCACGAATGCTTGTACCCAATAATAGAATTAACATAAAAAAGAAGATTCGCATAATTATTGATTAATGATTGCTATGCTTGCAAAAATATACAAAGCATTGGATAAATAAAATTCTTTGACAATGGCATTCAAAATAATTCTAATTTTGCTTTTTTCAAACCTAATTTTAAATATGTACTTGCAAAAC
>MNXO01000007.1 GCA_001872995.1 Bacteroidetes bacterium CG2_30_32_10
TTGAGCTTCTCAAACCTAATTATCAATTAAACAAACCCTCATTGCTTTTTGAACAAATAGAAGATGCTGCTATAGAAGCACAAATAAAGAAATTAGCGGATTCAAAAGTATTGAATGCTTCAAAAGTGGCATCAGTGAGGCCTGCCAAATCGAATATTGAATTTGATGATTTTGCCAAATTAGATATTAGAACCGGAATTATAGTAACAGCAGAGAAAGTGGCAAAAACAAAAAAACTGCTTAAATTAACAATTGATACTGGTATTGATACCAGAACGGTTGTTTCTGGTATTGCAGAATATTATGATGCTGAAAAAATAATTGGACAAAAAGTAAGTATTTTAGTAAATTTGCAGGCGAAAGAGATAAAAGGCATCCAATCGCAGGGAATGATATTGATGGCGGAAAACAATAAGGGCGAATTAGTATTTGTATCAGCTATAAAAGATATTATGCCCGGTGCTGAAGTGAAATAATTTTAGGCCCCATAGTTCAACGGATAGAACGGAAGTTTCCTAAACTTTAAATCCAGGTTCGATTCCTGGTGAGGCTACTTGAAAACTGAAAACCTCTTGAAAATTAAAATATTTCAAGAGGTTTTTTAATAATAGGAAAAAAACATTATCATAAAAATAATCTCGAACTATAAAGTAATACCATTTGCATTTATAGATGGTTTTTTTTGATAATGAGCACTAATCGGAATTCAAAGATGTTCTGGTAATAATTTGCAATTTGTTAAAAATAAAGTAGTTGTTGGGAAGGAGAAAATATAGCAAAAAAATGCTTGGAAACAGCGGGAGTGTTAAAAGAAAATGAGAGAATGAGTTCGGGTGGTCTTTGGAATATTTATAAAAAATAAAAAAAGACCCTCCAAGCATCCATAATCAGCAGGTCTCTTTTGTTTTAATTGCTAATTATTAAGTAATTAACCGTTCGTATAAGCCTCCAACCTCAGTCGAATATATCCCTGTAGATTGTTGCTTTAACAACAAAGAAACCCAAAACTCCCAATCAATTTCAAATGGAATATCGTAAAAATGTATTTTTTCAAATCATCCCATTATCTCATGAACATCCTTTCTTATTCAGTTTTTGCCTGTTACTTTTGGGATTATATATATTTGTATGTGGCAAATAAAAATATAATTATAATTTTACAAACTTAAATTTTAACAAAAACTAATGATGAAAAGAAATTTTAAAATAATGTTGCTATGTAGTATCATGGCAATAAGCTTTATTGCAAGCAGCAGTGTATATGCACAAAAAAAATATGAATATAAAACTGTTGCAAATGACCCACTAAAAAGCAGAATATATACTTTGGCAAATGGATTAACGGTGTATATGACCGTTTATAAAGATGCTCCCAGAATACAAACAGCGATAGCAGTGAGAACTGGTAGTAAAAACGACCCTACAGACAATACTGGTTTATCGCATTACTTGGAACACATGATGTTTAAAGGGACTTCGCACTTTGGTACTATGAATTGGGTAACAGAAAAACCATATCTTAATAAGATAGACAGTTTGTTTGAAGTGTATCGGAGTTTAAAAGATAGCACCAAACGAGCTTATAATTATCATTTGATAGATAGTATTTCGGGAATAGCTGCAAAATATGCCATTGCTAATGAATATGATAAATTGATGTCAGCTATTGGCGCAAGTGGCACCAATGCTTTTACTTGGTTTGAGCAAACAGTATATGTAAACGAAATTCCTTCTAATCAAATAGATTCTTGGCTTACCGTGGAGTCTGATCGTTTTGCTGACCCTGCTTTTCGCATATTTCATACGGAGTTAGAAGCGGTTTATGAAGAAAAAAACATGAGTTTAGATAATGATAATGACAAATTGTATGACTCATTATTTGTAGGTCTTTTTCAAAAACATACTTATGGAACTCAAACTACCATAGGCACAGTGGAACATCTAAAAAACCCCTCATTGGTATCGTTGAAAAACTATTTTCATTCGCGCTATGTACCTAATAATATTGCTATTTGCTTGTCGGGTGATTTTAATCCTGATGATGTCATTAAATTGATTGACGAAAAGTTTGGTATTTGGCAGTCGAAACCTTTAATTCCTTTTGTTTCGCCAGTAGAAGCTCCTATCAATAGTCCTATTGTTAAAGAGGTATTTGGTCCCGAAGCTGAAAGTGTAACATTAGGGTTTCGTTTGGGTGGAGCAAATACCAAAGATGCAGATATGCTCAAATTGCTTAGCATGATTTTAACCAATTATACGGCTGGGTTAATGGATTTAAATTTAAATCAAGCTCAGAAAGTGATTGAAGCAGGCTCTTATCCTACCATTCTTAAGGATTATTCGATACATACTTTTTATGGTGTGCCCAAAGAAGGACAAAAATTAGAAGAAGTGAAGGACTTGATTCTATCGCAAATAGAATTGGTAAAGAAAGGAGAGTTCCCTGATTGGTTGCTACCTGCTATTATTAACGATATAAAACTTAGCGATATTAAAAAACAGGAAAACAATGGTTCGAGAGCCATGTCTTTTGTGGATGCATTTATTAATGAAACTCCTTGGGAAAATAAAGTAAATGAAATTAATAGACTTTCTAAAATTACGAAGAAAGATATTGTTGATTTTGCCAATAAAAACTACCATAATAACTACGTTGTTGTTTATAAACGAATAGGAGTTGATAAAAACACTACTAAAGTTTCGAAACCAACCATTACTCCTGTACAATTGAATCGTGAAAATCAATCGGATTTCTACAAACAAATAATAGCAAAAACTCCACCCAATATTGAGCCTGTGTTTATTGATTATAATAAAGACATAAAGAAATTTTCTATTAAAAGCAATATTCCTATTTATTATAAACAAAATGATGAAAATAAGACCTTTTCGTTGTATTATGTTTTTGATATGGGTACCAATAATGATAAAACCATTAAGCTTGCCATTGATTATTTAGCATATCTTGGCACCTCGAAATATACACCGATGCAATTGAAAGAAGAGTTTTATAAAGCGGGATGTTCTTTTAATGTTTATGCAGGTAGCGAACAGTTATGGGTTAGTTTGACTGGCTTGGCTGAAAATATGGAAAAAGGTACTCAACTTTTTGAGGATTTGCTTGCTGATGCTCAACCGAATGAAGATGCATTGGGCAATTTGTTTAACGACATTTTGAAACAAAGACAGGACGATAAGCTCTCTAAGAATACTATTCTTTGGAAGGCAATGTATAGTTATGGCGTTTATGGAAACAAATCTCCGTTTACCAATATATTAAGCGAAACAGAATTAAAAGCTACTAAAGCAAGCGAATTAATTAATAGGATTAAAGAGCTTAACTCTTATGAGCACCATATCTTATTTTATGGGCCACAAGACCAAGCAAGTATTACCAATTTGCTTGATAAATACCATAGAGTACCTGTTAAATTGAAACCAGTGCCCACTGAGACTAAGTTTGTGGAATTGGATAATACTGAAAACAAAGTGTATGTGGTTGATTATGATATGAAACAAGTGGAGATTGTAATGATTTCTAAATCGGATAAATATAACAAAACCAACTATCCTATTATTAACTTGTTTAACGAATATTTTGGTGGTAGCATGGCTTCTATTGTATTTCAAGAACTGAGAGAATCTAAGGCTTTGGCTTATAGTGCTTATGCTGGTTACAATACTGCTCGTCGTTTGGATAAAAGCAATTATTTGTTTTCATACATTGGCACACAGAATGATAAATTGCCTGAGGCTATGAAAGGGATGATGGGCTTGTTTAACAATATGCCTGAATCGGAAATGAGTTTTAATGCGGCAAAAGACGCTATTATTCAAAGGATAAGAACTGATAGGGTTACTAAATCGGATGTATTGTTTAACTACGAAGCTGCGATGAAGCTAAAACTTGATTATGATATACGCAAGGATTTGTATGCTTTGGTACCGGGCTTAACATTTAATAATTTGAAGACTTTTCAGGAACAGTATATTAAGAATAAGAATTTTACTATCTTAATTCTTGGTAATAAAAAGGATTTGGATATTAAAACGCTTGAAAGTTATGGTAAAATAGAATATTTAAATCTTTCGGATGTGTTTTCTTATTAGTACTGTGTAGTTGGTACATTGTAGCTACCGCTTAGTTTATTTGACCGCACATATAATTTTATTTGTTTCCTAATGAAGAAACATTTATCTTTGCATAAAACTTTACAAAATGACTGAAAAATTTCAAGTTCAGTTTTTAGAAGAAGCAGTTGAATTTTTAGACAAGCTTGATGAAAAGGCGAGAGGTAAAGTCATCTACAACATTCAAAAAGCAAGACTTTCTAATGACAAGGAACTCTTCAAAAAACTAAAAAATGAAATCTGGGAATTCAGGACTTTGTTTAACAGAACCTATTATCGGCTTTTTGCCTTTTGGGACAAGACAGGTCAAACAGAAACTATTGTAATCTCAACTCACGGACTAATAAAAAAGACAGACAAAACTCCCAGTGGAGAATTAGAGAAAGCAGAGAGAAATAGAAAACTTTATTTTGAAAGGAAAAACAATGAAAGATAAACCATTAAAAACAATTAGCCTGGACGAAGTTACTGATAAATATATCGGCAAACTGGGAACTTCGAAGCGTGAAGCTTTTGAAAACGAATTGCGACTTGATTTGCTCGGAGAAGCAATCAAGCAAGCAAGAAAAGAACGTCATTTAACTCAAGAAGAACTTGGACGACTGGTTGGTGTTAAAAAAGCTCAAATATCTAAATTAGAAAACAGCTTAACCGATGCAAGGTTTGAAACAATAATCAAAGTATTCAAAGCTTTAAACGCGAAAGTGAATTTTAACGTTGAATTGCTCAATCAGACCGTTAAACTTGCCTGACGGAAAGAAAACCTGTCGGTAATAAATGCTATCACCAATGGCGGGTTTGGTAACATATTTGGAACTTTGTTGCCCGTTTCGACTGGTAGGGATTGGTTGACAGCTAAAAATAAACTCAATGAAAATATTTTTTTTCTTGCTATTTATTTCAATTATTTTAATAAACTAATGTTGATTTAAGAACCACTGTTGTTTGCGGTGGTTCTTTTTTTTTTGAGGAATAGCAAGTAGGAGAGGAATAAACAACATAGAGTTAGTAATGTGATGATGGTGATGTAAGTTTTGTTTGTTAACTGGTTGTTGATGTTTTGTGGTGTTTGTATTGGTTTTAGGTTTGAATAGAGGATGGAATCGGCAGTAGTATTTTCTTGATTTATGGCTATGAGGGGAGAGGTGATGGTTAATGAATCTTTTAGATTGTTATAAAGGTTTAAATATTGATAGGCTTTTTCATAGTCTTTTAAATGGGAATAAGTATCGCTTAGGTTTTGATAGTTGGTTGCTATTTGTTCTTTAGCTTGTATGCTTTTAGCAATAGTGAGGCTTTGATTGAAATATTGGAGGGCAGCGGTGTAGTTATGCTGTAATGCAAGATTTTGCCCAATATAATTGATTGTTTTGGCAATTGCTCTTTGGTCTTCGAGTTCTTCGGAGAGTTTGAGTGATTGAAAGAAGTATGCGTTGGCATTGTTGTAATCTTTTTTATCGGTATAGATGATGGCAATGTTGGAAAGGGTGGAAGCAATACCTTCTTTATCGTATAATTGCTCGCGAAGGAGGAGGGCTTGCTGGTAATAGGAAAGTGCATTTTTGAAATCGGAAATTTTGTATAGCTCTGTGCCGATGTTGTTGAGGGATTTTGCTTTTAAATAGTCATTATTAATAGAGCTTGCCAATGTAAGTGCTTTTTCGTAATTTGCTATTGCTTCTTTTACAAAACCTTGATTGCCATAAATGGCACCAATGTTAATATAACATTCCGAAGTTTCATTTTGTAAGTCTTTTTTCGTATAAATTGCAAGTGCTTCTCTATAGTACTTCAGCGAATATTCATATTTTCCAAGATAATCATATACAACGCCAATATTAACGAAAGAACTTGCCACTCCTTCTAAATTATTTTGCTCTTTATCAATGCTTAATGATTGGTTGTAAACGTCTAAAGCTTTATAATATTCACTTTTAATTTGGTAAATGATTCCTAAGTTATTGTAAAGAGCAGAAATGTTAGTGCTATCGTTGATTTTATAAGCTAAAAGTAAGGCTTTGTTATAATATGTCTCCGCATTGTCAAGATTACCAATAAAATAATAAACTATCCCAATGTCTTTTAAAGCCCTCGTTTGTTGTTTTTCGTTTCCATTGTTTTCAGCATATCGCAATGCTTCTTCTGCATAATAAAGTGCCTTTTTAGGGTCAGTATTTCTTGTTTCTTCTGATAATTTTAAAAGAATTTCAATTTTATTATCTAAATTTTCAGCAATAGCAAGTTTATATTCAAGTGGTGATATGGTATTCTGAGAATAGGAGGGAAGCTTCAATAGAAATAGGAAGGGAAGAACTATAATGAATAATAATTTCTTCGATGAAATGGATAATATTTTATTTTTATTGTTCATTCTCTAATATTGTAATGTAAAAATAGCATAAATGCCTTATTTAACAGTTAAATATGGCGCAATCTTATTATATAAAGCTTCATAGACAAGTGCAGACTTTTTAATATCTTCTACTTTTGAGTATTTACCGTGTTTTTCTCTATACGATACTAACGATTGAGCCACATAATAATCGAAATAGGGATGTTTTTTAAAATCAGCTACACTGGCGTCATTAATATTTATTTTATGAATAGTATATTGCTTAATAATTAAATTTTTAGCAATAGCAATATATTTAAGGCTGTCGATTCCCCAAACTTCCTTTATTTGCTCGATTTTAATAAAACCACCTAACTTCTCTCTATATTTAATAATATTTTTAGCAAAAGAAGCACCTATACCTCTTAATTTCATAAATTCGGTAGTATCGGCAATGTTGATATCAATGATGATATTGTCATCTTTCTGAATATAAGTCTTGTTTTCAATTACATTGAATTTGTTTTCTGAATTTGTTGAAGGTATAACAATAAAAGGAGCCAAAAGGTTATATTCAGCTTCGCTAATGCCATAAATTTTTTTAAGGTCTTCGGGTTTATAGAACTTACCTCCTTTGGATTCGTAGTTTTTTATTGTTTTAATTTGCTTATCTGTCAATCCTAATTCACGCCATTTTTCGATAGGGAGCTCATTGGGATTGAAATAAAAAGGGTTTATTTTGTTTTTTACTATGGATTCGTCAATTTGATTAAAATTAATGTTTTCTTTGGGTTGGTATTTATTTTTATCGTTAATTTCCTTGCTGTTTTTAATAAAAGAAGAAATTTCTTTATCGAATTTAGAAAAATCTGGTTTGCTTTTATTAGAAAATAAAAATAAAAATCGAGGAGTAATTATTAAAGCAAGGAGGATGAGCAATAATACAAATACTCCGTTTCTTTCAGATTTTGTAAAAGTGAAATATTCTTTAAAAAAACTGTTCAAAATGCTTATAAATTTTTTTTTTAATAAAACAAAATTAACGATAATTAAAATATGTTTGACGATTTTTATAGTTTTGTATGGATTAATTTGAAAATAAAATTATGTTAGTAAAAACTTTTGGTAGTGCGGTGTATGGTGTTAATGCAACCACCATTACGGTAGAAGTAAATATTGGACAAGGAATTCAGTTTTTTTTAGTAGGATTGCCTGATAGTGCGGTTAAGGAAAGTCATCAACGTATTGAAGCAGCCTTTAAAAATAATGGATATAAAATTCCAGGCAAGAAAATTGTAGTGAATATGGCACCTGCCGATATTCGAAAGGAAGGTTCTGCTTATGATTTAACTATTGCAACTGGAATACTTGCTGCCTCTGAACAAATTAAGCCTGACAAAATAGGAGATTATATTATAATGGGCGAACTTTCTTTGGATGGAGGGATGCAACCTATTAAAGGTGCCCTTCCTATTGCCATTGAAGCTCGTAAAGAGGGTTTTAAGGGATTTATATTGCCCGAACAAAATGCCAGAGAAGCGGCAGTGGTAAACAATCTGGAAATATTGGGCGTGAATAATATAAAACAAGTAATTGATTTTTTTAACGATGAAATAAGTTTGCAATCCACTGTTATTGATACGAGGGATGAGTTTTATACAAGATTGAATGATTATGAATTTGATTTTGCTGATGTCAAGGGGCAAGAAAACATTAAAAGGGCTTTGGAAATTGCGGCAGCGGGAGGACATAATGTAATTTTGATAGGACCACCGGGAGCAGGGAAAACAATGCTTGCCAAACGATTGCCATCGATATTGCCACCATTAAATCTGCATGAAGCCCTTGAGACCACAAAGATACATTCGGTTGCAGGGAAAATGAGCAAGAATACTTCTTTAATCTCTGTGAGACCTTTTCGATCGCCACATCATACCATTAGCGATGTGGCTCTTGTAGGAGGAGGTTCGTTTCCACAACCAGGCGAAATTTCGCTGGCTCATAATGGGGTTTTGTTTTTGGATGAATTGCCCGAATTTAAAAGAACGGTATTAGAAGTGCTACGTCAACCATTGGAAGATAGGGTGGTAACTATATCGAGGGCAAAATTTAGTATTGAATATCCTGCGAGTTTTATGTTGATAGCGTCAATGAATCCTTGTCCTTGTGGGTATTACAATCATCCAGAGAAAAATTGTGTTTGTGCACCTGGTGTAGTTCAAAAGTATTTGAATAGAATATCGGGACCATTATTAGATAGAATTGATATACACGTGGAAGTTACGCCAGTTCCTTTTAAAGAGCTATCTAGTAAAAGAAGCTCGGAAAAGAGTGAAGTAATCAGAGAAAGAGTGATTAAAGCAAGGAAAATACAGGAAGAAAGGTTTGTAACTGATAAAGGAATTTATTGCAATGCCCAAATGAATTCGAAACAGTTGCGCAATATATGTAGTATTGATGAAGCGGGGCAAATGATGTTGAAGACGGCGATGGAGAAACTAGGGTTGTCGGCAAGGGCTTATGATAGGATTTTGAAAGTATCGCGAACGATAGCAGATATGGAAGGAGCGGAGCATATAGAGGCACAGCATTTGGCGGAAGCGATTAATTATAGGAGTTTGGATAGGGATAATTGGGCGAGTTAGGATTGGTAATTTGCTAATTTGAAAATGGGTTAATGTGCTAATGGGTTAATTTGAAAATTCGATAATTTATTAATTTGAAAATGCTATTCCACAAAGTTGCACCAAGGTTTTGCACAAAGGGACACCAAGAAAAAGGGGAACGCAGATTTTTTAAAAGGTAAACGAGTAAACAAATGGACAGTAATTTGAAAAAGGTAAACAATTAAACGAGTAAACAGGTAGACAAGTAAACAGTTGGACAATCATTTGTTAATTGCACATTGTTCATTGTTCATTGCAAAGCTATTTCTCAAAGTTATTTCATTTTAAGCGTATTTAGCCGCATTAGCGGCGAACTATTTTTAGAAAACCAATTATATCAGAAATATAAAGTCGCATAGCGGCGACCTGAATTAGGAATAATTTGTTCATGGCTGGATAGAAAAAGGTTTGGGAATGTGTTAATATGCTAATTGGTTAATTTGAATTTTTATTTTAAAAAAGTTTGGAAGAGATAAATATTTTGATAAACTTTGAAGGGTAAATGATGGAGAAAAATAAAAAACAAACAATATGCTAAAAAACATAAACATACAAAATATACTGTTTCTAGATATTGAAACGGTGCCAATAGCTGCGAACTATGAAGCGATGCCAGAAAACATAAAAAAGTTTTGGAATAGGAAGGCTGAAATTATTAAAAAAAATGAAGGCGACACTCCTGAATCTATTTTCGATAGGGCGGGCATCTATGCGGAGTTTGGGAAAATTGTTTGCATTTCGGTAGGCTTTATAAAAACGATTGATAAAAGTGAGGTAATCAGGATAAAATCTTATTATAGAGATGATGAAAAACAATTATTGCAGGAGTTTCACGATTTAGTGCTTAAGTATTTCAATAAAAAAGAGAGCTTGTTGTGTGCCCACAATGGCAAAGAGTTTGATTTTCCATATATTGCCAGAAGGATGTTGATAAATGGGATTGATTTGCCGAGTGTATTTGATTTTGCTGCCAAAAAACCTTGGGAAATACCACATTTGGATACCATGGAATTGTGGAAATTTGGGGATTATAAGAATTATACTTCTTTGGATTTGTTGGCAGCAGTTTTCAATATTGCATCGCCCAAAGACGACATCAATGGTGCAGAGGTTGCAGGCGTTTATTGGAAGGATAATGATTTGGAGCGTATTGCTAAGTATTGTCAAAAAGATGTACTGACAGTGGCTCAATTGCTCTTGCGATATCAAAATAAACCCTTATTGACAGAGGAACAAGTGGTGTTTATATAAAAAAGCCCCATCTAAAAGGATGGGGTTTTTGTTTTTCATAAAATTGCGATAATAGTGTATTGTTGAATTGAAATTATTTAACATCTAAACCAGAAGTAACATTTCCAAATGGGATAATAAGAGGTTCTTTAGAGAAAGGGTTATCGCAAAAAACCCTGCCGTTTTTTGCATCCACTTTTTGGACTTTAGAGTTTTTGAAAGTGCCTACCCAAGGAACTTGAACCATATCGCCTGCTTTAACATTTGGTTTAATAGCAATGGGAGAACAATCGGATTTGGCATATACTTTCATTTTGCCAGCGAACCCAATCGTTAGTACTTTGTCGCCGCTCACTTTAACGATGGTGGCAAGTTTATAGCTACTTCCATCTTTTGCAGCAACGCTGGTACCAGCTTCCCACATGTTGTTTATAACCTGAAAGGTGTTTGGTTTAATTTTTTCAGATTGTTGTCCAATACCAATACCGGCACTGTTTTTTGCAGGATTGTTCCAATCGATATCAATATAATTAACAATAGGTTCGTTAGGATTAGAAGCGTCTGTAACAATAGCTCTTTTCATACCACTACCTGATTGCCACCATGTGAGGATGATATCTCCTTTTTTGGCAGTTTGTCCTGCTTTAATAGGAATAATCATATAGTTAGGGATTTCAACTCCTTTTTTACTCATAAAATCAATCTTGCTGTATTCATTCCCAGTAGCAGCAATTTTTTGGTCGTAGAAAATGAATGTAACTTTATCAGCACCTTTGTCCGTTGCATCTTGTTGCCAATTTTCTGATGGCGTTAGCACATAATCACCCACATTTGCAATAATTGGGTCTTTAGGGAAATCTTTAAATGGGTCAATTTTTCCATCATTTTGAGTGGTTTCGGTTTTAATAGAATCTTTGGTTTCTTTGTTATCAGTTGATTTTGTGTTGTTTCCGCAGGAAACAAAAGTTATCACTACTATTCCTGCAATAAGAATTTTACATTTCATCATGTTGTTGATTTTAGGGTTTATAAAAAGAAAAGATTAAAAAAATTATATTTCAAATTTACAAAAGTTTTCAAGAAATTGCTAAAAATTATTAGAATTAAATTGATGGGTTTAATTTTTTTTGTATAAATTTGTTAAGCAAGCAGTATTCTTATGTTAAAATTTATACAAAAGGTTGATATATATCATTTGTTTACTTCAATAATTTTTTTAATATTTGTATTTAATTGCAAAAACAATAAATGAAAAGTTTATTAAATCGCATCATTAGGTTTTATATAGATGGTTTTAGAAATACAAAGATAGGTAAGAAATTATTGCTTATTGTATTTATCAAACTATTTATAATGTTTGCGATATTAAAAATCTTCTTTTTTCCTAATTTTTTGAAATCGAAATTTGCAACAGATGCAGAACGCAGCAATTATGTGTTAGAACAATTAACTAAAACAAATAAAAAATGATAGAAAACATTGACATTTCATTAGTGGATTGGTCGAGAGCTCAGTTTGCCTTAACGGCAATGTATCATTGGCTCTTTGTACCACTCACTTTAGGACTTACCTTCATTATTGCCATAATGGAAACGATATACGTTAGAACAGGCGATGAAGAGTGGAAGCACATTACAAAATTTTGGATGAAGCTCTTTGGAATTAATTTTGCCATTGGGGTAGCTACCGGAATTATTTTAGAATTTGAATTTGGCACCAATTGGTCGAATTATTCGTGGTATGTGGGCGATATTTTTGGAGCTCCCTTAGCCATAGAAGGCATTATGGCATTCTTTTTAGAATCTACCTTCATCGCCGTTATGTTTTTTGGATGGAATCGAGTAAGCAAGAAGTTTCATCTGCTTTCATCGTGGTTGGTTGCATTTGGGGCTAGTTTGTCTGCTTTATGGATATTGGTAGCCAATTCGTGGATGCAATACCCCGCCGGCATGCATTTTAATCCTGATACTGCCCGAAGCGAAATGCTTGACTTTTGGCAGGTTTTACTCTCTCCGGTAGCTGCAAATAAGTTTTTGCATACCATCTTTTCTTCTTATATGGTTGCCTCTATGTTTGTTATTGCAGTGAGTGGATGGTATTTATTGAAACACAGAGAAAAACTTTTGTCCATGAGAAGCATTGTAATTGCTACTACCTTTGGATTGATTGCTTCTTTGTTTACTGCCTATACAGGAGATGGCTCTGCCTATCAAGTTGCACAAATACAACCTGCAAAATTGGCTGCAATGGAAGGCTTGTACAATGGTAAAAATGGAGCAGGCTTGATTGTATTTGGTATTTTAAATAATAATGACAACGACAGAGACGAAGATGATATTACTATGAAAATAGAAATACCCAAAATGCTTTCTATTTTAGGATATCGCAATGCCGATGCTTTTGTTCCTGGTATCAATGATTTGGTAAATGGTAATAAAGAACATCAAATTGTTTCTGCCACAGAAAAAATCAATCAAGGGAAAATAGCTATTGATGCACTTGCTAAATACAAAGAAGCTAAAAAGCTGAATAATCAGCAAGCACAAGATTCGTTGCAAAAAGTTTTTGAAGAAAACTATAAATATATTGGTTATGGTTATTTGAACGACCCCAAAAGCATCATTCCCAATGTGCCAATGACCTTTTATAGTTTTCACATAATGGTGGCATTGGGGTTTTACTTTATCTTTTTCTTTATGTTGGTTTTATACCTTGCTATAAAGCAGAAATTTGAAAATAAAAAACTAATTCTACGCCTAGGAATTCTTTCATTCCCCTTGGCATTTGTGGCTTCAATGGCAGGATGGATAGTTGCGGAAGTTGGCAGACAACCATGGGCAATACAGGATTTATTGCCAACTATAGTGGCAACCTCCAATATAGATGCTTCTGCAGTAATGTTAACATTTGCTTTGTTTGCCGTGTTATTTACAGTATTATTAATCGCAGAAATAAAAATTATGATATCACAAATAAAATCAGGACCGAAAGGAGGCAGCCATGTTTGAAACAATGTCATTATTACATTTGCAGCAATATTGGTGGATACTTGTATCCATATTAGGAGCTTTGTTGGTATTTCTGATGTTTGTACAAGGGGGGCAAACTTTTCTATATACATTGCCTCAAACTCTTGAAGAAAAGAAATTATTAGTCAATTCTATTGGGCATAAATGGGAGTTTACATTTACAACCTTGGTAACCTTTGGTGGAGCAATGTTTGCCGCCTTTCCACTTTTTTATGCCACCAGTTTTGGAGGTGCTTATTGGGTTTGGTTAATCATTTTGTTTTGCTTTATCATTCAAGCAGTGTCTTATGAATATCGAAGTAAACCAAAAAACTTTTTGGGTACAAAAACCTTTGATTTCTTTTTATTCTTAAATGGTAGTTTGGGAGTAATACTAATTGGAGCGGCTGTTTCTACTTTTTTTACTGGTTCGCAGTTTACTGTTAATGCCTATAATCTATCTAAATGGCAGCATTCATTACGAGGATTAGAAGCTGCCTTTAATCTTACCAATCTTGGGTTAGGATTAGGCGTTTTCTTTCTTGCACGTATTCTTGGTTTGCTGTATTTTATTAATAATATTAGCAACGAGAACATCTATCAAAGAGCCAAAGCCAAACTGTTGCCCAATGTCATTGCATTTTTGGTTTTCTTTTTATTTTTTCTAATTAGTATATTACTAAAAGAAGGCTTTGCATATAATCCACAAACAAAGCTGGTTTCGATGGAAGCTTATAAATATCTCCATAATTTATTGGAAATGCCTTTGGTGTTGGGTTTGTTTTTAATAGGGGTAGTATTGGTTTTATCAGGTATTATTATCACTTTATTTAAAAGCAGTAAAAAAGGAATATGGTTTTCCGGTTTAGGAACTATATTGACTGTATTTTCTTTATTTTTGATTGCTGGTTTTAATAATACTGCTTATTATCCTTCAGTTTATGACTTACAAAGCTCACTAACCATAGAAAATAGCTCATCGAGTAAATATACTTTAACCGCCATGAGTTATGTTTCGTTGCTCATTCCTTTTGTAATTGCTTATATTTATTATGTTTGGAAGGCGATGGATAAGAAAAAGTTGGATATGGATGAATTAAGCAAAGAAGACAATTTATATTAACATTATTAGACATTTTATTATGAACACTTCAATTATTTGGTATTTATCGTGGCCCCTGCTTATTTTTATTTCATATCGCCTTATTATAGTAGCTTTAAAAATATTTGATAAAAATTATCAAAAAAATCAAGCCAAAGCGAACAACGAAAAATAAATAGTATGCACCTTTTTTATGCTACAGAGATAAGCTCCGATTTTTTTACTTTAGCTGAAGAAGAAGCAAGGCATTGCTTGAAGGTACTTAGGTTAAAAAAAAATGATACTATTTATTTAACAGATGGTTTGGGTAATTTATTTACCGCTTTGGTTGATAGTATTACCCTAAAAGAATGTGTTGTTAGAATAACTGATATCCAAAGAGAAGAGAAACAAAAAGCGATCATTCACTTAGCAGTTTCTCCTACCAAAAATATAGACCGTTTTGAATGGTTTCTTGAAAAAGCAACGGAAATAGGGATTGACGTTATTACCCCGATTATATGCGAAAGGTCCGAGCGGCAAATTATAAAACCCGAAAGATTAAATAAAATACTGATAAGTGCTTTAAAACAATCTCTTAAAACATATCTTCCAGAACTAAGAGCTATTACTCCCTTTGATAAATTAATTACTTCAGCCAACGAACAAACGAAATTAATCGCCCATTGCTTAGAAAATGATAAAAAAAATATCAAAGAACTTTATATCAAAGGAAATAGTGTTTTAATTATTATTGGACCCGAAGGTGATTTTTCTGAAGGTGAGATTAAAAAAGCAATTCATTTAGGCTTTAATCCAGTTACTTTAGGCAAAAGTCGTTTAAGAACTGAAACGGCAGCAATAGTAGCTTGTCATTCTTTGAATTTTATTAATGAATTTTGAATTTTAATAAAGTTATTTATTAAAGCATTTATCTTAGAGGTTAATTCTATAAGATTAAATGCATTTTATGCTTGTTAAAAAAAATTCTTTATGATTTTACTTGACTTTTTAATTTTTATAACTTATGTTTGCAAATCATTGATGGTTAGACTAAAAACAAACATTAATATAACACACAGAATATGAGACAATTACCCCCCCATTTCGAAAGTCGCAATTAGCAATGCATTTGATCTAAAGTGCTTTGTACGTGCTTTTGTTCTATTTTTATTACTAACTGCTGCAAGTATGCAAAACACATGGTCGCAAATAAACTATAACAATTTTTCGTGTACAAGCATTCCTTTTAAATTT
>MNXO01000153.1 GCA_001872995.1 Bacteroidetes bacterium CG2_30_32_10
CTTTTTACTTTGTACTTATTACTTAGGACTTCTTAAAAACCATCTCCACAGTGGCTCCTTTTTTAAAGATTGCTGCCATCAAATTTGTGATAATAAATAATGGGAATGATAAATAAAAAAATATTTTTTGCATTAATATGCTGAAAACAGAGTATTCCTTTGCATAATATTTGTTTCCTTTCATCAATTCAAATAAAACCTCTCTTTTTTTGCAAAAAACGTTTAATATACTTTGAATCATCCCATAAGGATTTTGCTCTATGCTTGAATAACTTGATTTTATATGAATAAACCCCTGAGCTTTCATCAAATTTACTAAATCAATTGGATTAAAATAAAACAAATGCCTTGGTGGGTCGAGATGTAACCATTTACCTTTAAATATTTTAGCCTGAAAACTTGCTATATTAGGAAAAGACATTATTAAAATACCCTCTTTTTTGAGTATATTTTGAATTAAATCAATTGTTTTTTTTGGTTCTGTTAGGTGTTCAAATACTTGAAACATCGTAACTGCATCCAAACTATTAGGTGCAAAATCTTTTTCTTCAAGAACGCCAATTTTAAGATTAATTTCGGAAATTTGTAGAGCTCTTTTAGCTGAATTCCCCTCTAATTCAATACCATTTAATTGATATTTTCCGTATTTAAGAAGTTTTTTCAAAAATTTTCCATTTCCACAACCTATATCCAAAATGGAAGCATTATTATTAATTAAACGACTGAGGCGATATGCACGCTTATTACGAAAATAATCAATCACTTTTTCAAATATACCTTCAAATTTTTCTTTAGATTCTCCATAGTAATCAGCACTATATGCTTTTGCCAACATTTCATCATTGGGACGAGGCGAAAGAAAATAGGCTTTACATGAGTTGCATTGACAGATTTGATAATTATTACCGAATATATCGTAAGTAGGATAGCAAACTTTATAATCTATTTGCTTGCAATAACCACAGAAAGTTTTGCTTTCACTCATTTTGCCTATTAGGTTTTTGGTAAATTTTATATTTCCAAATTTTCTTTTTCTGAAAAAAGTGGCAAAACGATGTTTTCAAAACGCCTAAGCCATATATAGAACTCCGCCTAAAATTTATGGAAGAGGCTCCCGTAAAATATTTGGTTGGACAAGTAATTTCAGCTATTTCGTAACCAGCATATAAAATTTGAGAAAGCATTTGATTATCAAACACAAAATCGTCAGAATTAGCTTGATAGTTGATATTTGATAACACTTCTTTAGAAAAAGCCCTATAACCAGTATGATATTCTGATAGTTTTTCGCCAATCAATACATTTTGAAATAAAGTAAGAAAACGATTAAAAATATATTTATAAATTGGCATTCCTCCTTTTAAAGCACCTTTTCCAAGTATTCGCGAACCAAGTACCACTGGAAATAAATCATTAGCTATTAAGTATGCAATTGAAGGTATTAACTTTGGGGTGTATTGATAATCGGGATGAAGCATTATTACAATATCTGCATTTAGTTTTAAAGCCATATCATAACATGTTTTTTGATTTCCGCCATATCCTGTATTTTTTTCATGACGAATTACGTGTTTTATGCCAATACTTCGTGCAATTTCGGCAGTATTGTCAATACTTGCATCATCAACAACAATAACATCGTCCACAATATCAAAAGGAATATCATGATAAGTGTCTTTCAATGTATTTGCAGCATTGTAGGCTGGCATTACAACTATTATTTTTTTTCCATAAAGCATAAAAACACATTGAGTATTTGGACAACAAACCTACATCTTTTTTTTCAAATTTACCAACCTCTATAAAATTACAGTTTCAATTCCTTTTTAAATTATTTGATAAATATTTAATTATTTTTGTATTTTGCACGGCTTTTTTAATAAAAGAAAAATTTGGGAGAATGCTTTAGAATGAAGAATTATTTAAATACTTATATAATATTGTTGCTTAATAGCTATCCAATTGTTTTAAAATTTGGACAATAAGCAAATGTAGGTTTTACTAAGTAACGAATTAAATTAAAGAGATAGAGAATGGGTATAGAAATTAGAGAAGTTAATTGTAAAAGTGAATTAAGAAAATTCATTCATTTACCTGCAAAAATTCACAAGAACCATCCTAATTGGGTACCTCCAATTTATGCAGATGAATGGATTTACTACAATCCTAAGAAAAACAAATCTTTTTCATATAGCGACACTTCTATTGCATTGGCATATAAAGATAACGAAATAGTTGGTAGAATATTTTGCATTATCAATCATAGATACAACGAAAGTCATCATGAAAAAAATGGACGTTTTACCAATTTGGAATGTTACAATGACCAAGAAGTAGCTCATGCCTTACTTACTTATGCCGAAAACTGGGCAAAAGCTAAAGGAATGGACAAGATTGTGGGTTGTTTAGGATTTTCTGATAAAGACCCTCAAGGTTTGTTGATAGAGGGTTTTGATGCTCCAATAATAATTGCTACCAACGGCAACTTGCCTTATGTGCCTAAATTAATTGAAAATGAAGGATATGTTAAAGACGTAGATTCTGTTGATTATCAAATAGTCATTCCTGAAATAGTTCCTGAATTTTATGCGAAAATATATGAGCGTGCGATGCTGAATAATGATATTGTTATTCACGAATTTACCAAAAGAAATGATTTAAAGCAATACATTCGCCCCATTTTCAATCTGATAAATGAAGCGTATGCACATATTTATGCTTTTGCTCCTTTTGAAGAAAAGGAAATGGATGATTTTGCCAATCGCTTTCTCTTTCTTATTGACCCTGCTTTTATTAAATTAATTACTAACAAAGAAGGCAAATTAATGTCTTTTATCATTGGTATGCCCGATATTAGTGATGGCATTAGAAAATCTAAAGGATATTTGTTCCCATTTGGGTTATTACATATTATGCGTTCAGCAAAAAAAACCAAAATGCTCAATCTTTTATTAGGTGCTATTCAAGATGATTATAGAAATTGTGGATTGGATGTGATTATGGGTATAAAAATGTTAGAATCATGCAAAAAAGCGGGTATTAAATATATCGATAGCCATTTAATTCTTGAAACTAATAGCAAGATGCGTGCAGAAATTGAAAGAATGAGCGGCAAAATATACAAGCGATATAGAGTTTTTCAGAAGAAATTGTAATATTTTTTATAATTTGTAACCTTTTACTTTTATTTGTTTTTTGTATTTTAGAGATGGGGATGAGATAAACGAACCAATTTTAAATTTGTCCCATTTCTTATCAATATTTTCAATAGTCGTATCATCCATTACAATGATATTGGGCCAATCTCGTTTAAAATTATCAAATTTCTTTGTTTTACCAGTTGCATCAAATCCTATCTTTGTGTTATTTTGAATTTTAACAAAATAAGTATCTCTTCGAGGGTCTATATTGTTAGCAAAACGCCAAACCATATCCCGAATGTCGTCTAAATCTACTTCTGAATCAAAGTATAACACACACTTAATAGAATTGAACGATGCTTCGTTCGTCAAATGTGAATGTATTTCTTTTACTTGATTGGGTTTGCTTTTTTCAATGGAAACAAATACTATGGGGATATTGTTGGAAAGTAAGCTAGTGTTTATTGCTTTTATATCAGTATATTTTTGTTTTAATGCCTCTGTGTTTATTTTAGATTCATCCATTAAAATTATTTTTTCTGAAAAATCATTTATTTCTTCAGTCAATTTAATGGTTGCGTCAATACCCATTTTACTACCATAAGCAAAATGGGTGCTAGAATGATCCAAAACATCCATTGGACCTGCAAAAAAATGAATATCAGAACTTACATCCACCTGTTTTACTAATTGTTCAATAAGTTGTTTATAATTATGAATATCTATAGTATCATCCACAACAATCAATATTTTATTAAACATCATCTGACCAGCACCCCATAACGCATTCATTACTTTCAAAGCTTGTCCTGCATAGGTTTTATGTATTTTAATAATAGCAATATTATGAAATACGCCTTCAATAGGCATGTCCATATCAATTATTTCGGGACAAAGCGTCATTTTAATTGGAGTAAGAAATATGCGTTCTGTTGCTTTGCCAATCCAAGCATCTTCTTGAGGTGGAATACCCACAATGGTAGCCGGATAAATTGCATCTTTGCGATGGGTAATGCAAGTAATATGAAATTTAGGATACCAATCAGGAAGTGAATAATATCCAGTATGGTCACCAAAAGGTCCTTCCCAAATTAATTCTTCATTTGAATTTACATAACCTTCAATTACAAAATCTGCATCACTAGGAACTTCTATGTCTTGGGTGATACATTTTACCAATTCTACTTTTTCCTTTCTCAAAAACCCTGCCAGCATATATTCATCTATATTTTCAGGTAAGGGAGCTGTTGCAGCATACGTATAAACAGGGTCTCCACCCAATACCACTGCTATTGGCATTTTTTTTCCTAATTGTTTATATTCTTGAAAATGTTTAGCGCCTCCTTTATGAAGATGCCAGTGCATGCCTGTTATGTCTTTTTGAAAAACCTGCATGCGATACATTCCCACATTTCTTATTCCTGTGTTTGGGTCTTTGGTATGCACCAATGGAAGCGTAATAAACTTTCCTCCATCGAAGGGCCAGCATTGTAATATAGGAAGCATTTCTAAATCTGGTTCTCTTATGATTACTTCCTGACAAATTGCACTTATATTTGATAGTTTAGGCATCCACGATGACATCTGGCTCAATTTAGGAAGCATTTTCAGTTTGTCAAACAAATTGTTTTTTGGTGAAGAAAATTCTTTAAGAAGTTTTTCTATTTCTTTTCCAATATCATCAAGATTATTAACACCAAGTGCGAGGCATATTCTTTTATAAGAACCCATTGCGTTAATCAGCAAAGGAAATTCTTTGCCAGTGTTTTCAAACAACAAAGCTTTCCCCTTGTTTTTACTGATGCGGTCTGTAATTTCAGCAATTTCAAGGATGGGGGAAACATATTCTTTAATTCTAACCAATTCTCCACAAGAATCAAGTTTTTCGATAAATTGTTGCAAACTTTTATATGCCATTGTAGATATATTTGATGTTATCGCTTTTTGTAGCTTACGTTTTGGATATTTTAAGTCTTTTTTTATGAATGAAATGAGGCAAAATTTACTTGATTGCCCTCCCTTCTTTAGTAAGGCAAATTAAGCTAATAAAACATTCTTTTGTTCTAACGCCAAAGTTAATTAAGTTTTTTTATTAAATAACAATAGGTTTTCATTATTAAATAGGGCAAAATTAAAAAAAATAAGAGTATTGATAAACTTACATCCAATAAGAAAACGCCAAATATCCCCAAAAGAAAAGGCAAATCTTTTTTTTGCAAATTTAACGTATTTCTATTTTAAAAACATTTTCATTTTTACTTGCTTTCCTTTAAAAAATATAGTATATTTGCTTATTCATTTTGCTTTATTTGTTTTAGTTAATTTAAAGGTTTTTATTTATTTGTTGTGAAGTTCTGCTTTTCGGGTGCTGAAAAGCAGAACTTTTTTTGTATCTAGGATTATTCCATTTTTTTTATCCTAATCTCTTTCCAAATTAATAATGATAGAAGCCCATTAACAAATTAGTTTATTATCAAATTACCAAATTTAGTACTTACGCTAATAAACAAATTAGCAAAATTTAAATTAGGTTATCATCAATACCAATATTAAATTTGCATCAAAATTAAAATTATTTTTTGGTGAGTTTTTGAATAACTAAAAATGATAAATATAAAATTTTTTATACCAATTATATTATCTCTATTATTTGCAGTCTCTTGCAAAAAAGACAAGAAAGAAACTCCCTTGGATACGGGAAACATGGTCATTAAATTTACGCACCTTATTGATGGACAATCGCTGCAACAAGACACCATGAAATATATTAATGCAGCAGGTAGTGTTTATTCTATCACAGAAGTGAAATATTTTGTTTCCGAACTTACCCTTTATAAATCGGATGGTTCTAAACAATTGATTAATCAATGGGAAGAAATTCATTATGTGGACGAAGACCTTCCTGACACCAAAACTTGGAATGTGTATGATAAAATTCCAATAGGAACTTACGATTCTATTACCTTTGTTTTTGGCATTACAGAAGAGAAAAACAAATCATTTATGTATGTTAATCCACCGGAAGTGAATATGATGTGGCCAGATATATTGGGAGGTGGTTATCATTATTTGATGATTAATGGCTTTTGGAAAAATACACTCCAACAAAATGAACCCTATAATTTCCACCTTGGTATTGGTCAATTGTACGCTGGTTCTACGATAAGCACCGATTCAATTGTTGGATATGTTCAAAATTACTTTACAGTGCATTTACCCAATTCGTCCTTTACCATTCAAAAAGACGAAACCAAAGAAATACAATTCATTATGAATATTGAAAGTTGGTTTAAAACGCCACATATTTACGACCATAATTACTGGGGTGGAGCCATTATGCAAAAACAGCTTGCAATGCAAATGGCAAAAGAAAATGGTTGGGATGTTTTTTCAATAGGTTATATTCATTAATTATTTTACAATATGGAAAACTTATACCAAAAGTTAACAGAAGACATTCGCTTCGTGGAAGGGATGAATGCTTGCATCAATTGTGGCACTTGTACTGCAATTTGTCCAGCAGCACAGTTCTACGATTACGATCCACGAATGGTAGTGGACACTGTTCAACATAAAAATGATAAAGAAATAGAATATTTATTAAAAAGCGATACTATTTGGCAATGTGGCGAATGCTTATCCTGCAAAACACGCTGCCCCAGAAACAATGTGCCTGGTTATATTATTCAAGCATTGCGTGCTTTATCTACCGAATTAGGCTATTTTGCTGAGTCTGAAAAAGGAAGGCAACAATTGGCACTGAAACGAACTATTGGAGAACATATTCTCAAACATGGTTATTGCGTTTATATTGATGAAGTAAATACAGAAATGTATCCCGAACAAGGACCCGTATGGGATTGGATGCAAAAAAACGCTACTCCTCTTTTAAAAAGATTAGGTGCAAACTATAAACAAGATGGAGCTGGCACTTTGCGCAATACTTCAAAAGAATCGTTGGACGACTTGCAACGCATTTTCGATATTACTGGTGCAACCGAACGTTTCAACAAAATTGAACATTATTCTAAGCTAAAATCAGAAGAACTAGGAATTACGTTTGATGAAGGATTGAATAATGATTATTTTAAATCAATTTATAACTCAAAAAGCGATATTATATGATAAAAGAAGAAGTATCTAAACGTTGGTTGGCTTATCAGAAAGAAATAGCAGACGATCATTATTATTTTGCAAGAAGTTGCATTCGTCAAAACTTCTTTCCTGCAGCAGAAGAATTGTTTTTGAATATCTTGAAAAACGAATTGCATAAAGATATATTCGACGACCCACAACAAACTACTTGCACGGGTATTGCATATCACTCTGGTATTGTACCTATGGAAACTACCATGACCGTGGTCGCACGTCAATTTGCCCTTATGACCGAAGCTGGATACGAAAACTTTGTGTGTTCTTGTGTTACTTCTTTTGGTATTTATACAGAAGTGTTGGAAACCTGGAAGCATAATCCAGAATTAGAAATAAAAATCAGAAAACTGTTGAAAGAATCTACAAGCAAAGAGTTCGAAATTCCTAAAAACTTGGTTCATACCAGTGACATTATTTTCAAATTTAGAAAAGAAATATCAGCAAAAGCAAAATATAAACTCATAAACAAAGAAACTGGTAAGCCATTAAATATTGTAGAACACATTGGTTGCCATTACGCCAAAATATTTCCAGATAAAGGGGTGGGTGGTGCAGAATATCCTTATGTATTAGCTGGTTTAATTGATGAATGGGGTGGATCGCAAATTGATTATCCCGAACGCCGACATTGTTGTGGCTTTGGGTTTAGACAATACCTTATTAAAGCAAATAGAGGTTATTCCATTGCAAACACCAAAAGAAAATTTGACTCTATGAAAGATTATCATCCCGATTTAATTATTACCAATTGTCCTGGTTGCAATTTTTTTATGGATAGGTGGCAATATGTAATTAGTGAAATGGATGGCATTACTTATGATGATAAAGGTTATGGCATTCCTGTCCTTACTTATGAAGAATTAGCTGGATTAATGCTTGGTTACAATCCTTGGAATATTGGTTTGCAAGTGCATCAGGTAGATGTAGTTCCTTTGCTTGATAAAATGGGATATCCTTATATTTTGGAAGATAAATATAAAGGCATCAATGGAGAAGATATGGGTAAACCAGAAAAAACCAGTTTAAATTGTTGTTGTTAAAATATAAATAAAAGACTTTCTTTCTTCACTAATATAATGCTAAGAAAGAAAGATGAAATATAATCTATTATGTCAATAAAAAAAGAAGCAGTCAATGAATTTGATTTAAGAGCAAATACTTGGGACGATAATCCAATTATAATTGAACGTTCAAAGGCAGTAGCAGAAAGTATTAAGAAGCAAATCAATATTAATAAGCAAATGAAAGGTTTTGAATTTGGTTGTGGAACTGGATTAGTAAGCATCAATCTTCAACCCTATTTAAAAACGATAACCTTGGCTGATAACTCTCAAGGTATGCTTAATGTTGTAAAAGAAAAGATTAGAAAACAAAAATTTTCTAATCTAAATATTCTTAAAACCGACCTTATTCAAGGAAAAATACCTACTGAAAAATTTGATATCATTTATACCGTGATGACGATGCATCACATTGCTGATATCAATGCCATATTAACCAGATTTCATTTTTTGCTTAACAATATGGGATACCTTGCTATTGTTGATTTGGATAAAGAAGATGGTAGTTTTCATGGAAACGACTTCATTGGTCATAAAGGATTTGATAGAAAAGAAATGCATCATTTATTTGAAAAAAATGGGTTTAAAAACATTCGCAACGAAACTTGTTACGAAATTGTAAGAAAAGACGAACAAAAAACAGAAAGAACCTATCCTCTTTTTATAATGATTGGGGAAAAATAAATATTTTTTTATTCGTTCAAAACGATTTATATCTTTATATTTGCTTAACAAAAAACATGCTTGCAATAGAAAAAAGCAAATATATGCTTCTACGTCTTTATTACAAGCCTTAATTATAAAACTAAAAAAAGATGGCTGAAAATGTATGTCCGAAATTAGAAAAATGCCCTATATTTATTAAAGGCGTTTTATTTAGCGAAATGGCTGGTGAGGCTTATAAAAACCTATACTGCTTAAAAGATAATAAATATCCTCAATGCAAGAGATTTATGGTTTCTCAGAAAATGGTTGGTCCTATTCCTGAAAAGATTTTACCAAATTCTGTCCTTAGTGTTGATGAGTTAATAGAACAGATTGAGAAATTAAAAATCAAAATATAACAAGCCTCCATTTAACTTTTGCTGTTTTAATCTTTTTTTACATTGTTGTCCGATAAAAAAAATGTTACGTACCTACGGCACGTAAAATTTTTCGGTTATGCTTATTATACCGACCTTTTGTCCCTATGGGGACAAGATATTGGTAGAATTTATTATCAACAAAAACTAAAGCCCCTTATGTGGCTTAAGTATATAAAAACATTGATATGAGTACGGTTTAAAAAATTTTACTTATTTTTATCGGATAACAATAATTTTTTTATTTTTTATTTGTTTAGAATGAATCTAAATAGTAATTTTGTAAAGTTTATTTAATAAACATAGTTTTACTTAAATTATTTATAGTTAAACATTTATAACATGAAAAAAATCATATATACCCTCATTTTATTAATAATTTATTTAAGTGCATTCTCTCAAAAAGGAATAATCAAAGGAAAAGTATTTAATGCCTTTAATAATGAGCCATTACCATTTGTAAACGTTGCAATTCAAGGAACTGCAATAGGAATAATTTCTGATGAAAATGGCAATTATCAATTAACCAATATTCAGAGTGGTTTATACAATATTTCTGCTTCATTTATAGGTTACGAAACCAAAACAGTATTTGAAGTAGCAGTAACCAATTCAAAACCAGCAATTGTGGACTTTGCTTTAGTTCAATCAACAACCAATTTAAATGTAGTGGAAGTGAAATCGTCACCATTTATTAAAAAGGAAGAAAGTCCAGTTTCGTTAAGAACCATAGGAGAAAGTGAAATTTCGAGAAACCCAGGAGGAAATCGCGATATTTCAAAAGTTTTACAATCATTGCCTGGTGTTTCGCCCACAGTTTCTTTTAGAAATGACATTATTATTCGTGGAGGCTCACCCAATGAAAATAGATTTTATTTGGATGGCATAGAAGTGCCAAATATCAAACATTTTGCAACACAAGGTTCGTCTGGAGGACCCGTTGGGATGATTAATATAGATTTTATACGCTCCGTTGAGTTTTATTCCAGTGCTTTCCCTGCTGACAGAAATAATTCGCTTAGTTCTGTTTTAGAATTTAATTTAAAAGATGGTCGTAGTGATAGAATGGGTAGTAAATTCACATTGGGTTCAAGTGATATAGGCATTACACTTGAAGGTCCAGCTAATAAAAATGCTACTTACCTGCTTTCTGCTCGAAGATCATATTTGCAATTGCTATTTAAAACTATAGGATTACCTTTTCTCCCCACTTACAACGATTTTCAGCTAAAATACAAATGGAAACCCAATCTTAAAAACGAATTTACTTTTATTGGCTTAGGTGCTATTGATGATTTTTCTTTAAACACAAGTTTACAAGCTAATGGCACTGAACAACAGAAGTATATTCTGGGTTATTTGCCTGTGAACACGCAATGGAATTACGTAAATGGACTAAAATATGTTCACTTTTACAAAAAAAGTTATATAACCATTGTGTTAAGTAGGAATATGCTCAATAACGAAGCATACAAATACCAAAACAATATTGAAACGCCAAATAACAAAGTATTGGATTATAAATCGCAGGAAATAGAGAACAAGTTTAGAATTGAACAAACCAGTTTAAAGAATGGATTTAAGTTTAATTATGGTGCCAATTTTGAAAGGTCTAAATACACTAACAATACGTTTAATCGAATTTCTACTCCTTATGGAATGGACACCATTCAATTCAATTCAGAATTAAATATATGGAAATGGGGATTGTTTGCCCAATTGAGTAAAAGTTTTTTTGAAAATCGCTTGGGTGTTTCATTTGGCATTCGTTCCGATGGCAATGATTATGCAGAGTCAATGATAAATTCAGCCAAACAATTATCACCAAGAATTTCCTTATCCTATAGTATTACTCCAGAATTATCATTTAATGCAAACACTGGTTTATATTACCAATTACCCGCATACACAGTTTTAGGTTATCGCGATAGAAATGGTTTGTTGGTTAATAAAGAAAACAATTTGAAATACATGAGAGCTCACCATTTGGTTGCAGGTTTTGAGTATATTAATAAGAAAAATCTAAAATTGAATTTAGAAGGTTTTCTTAAATTTATAGACCAATATCCTTTTGCTTTGAAAGATTCTATCTCTCTTGCTAATTTGGGTAGCGATTTTGGTGTAATTGGGAGTGAAGCGGTTGTTTCTACCTCTGTGGGAAGAAGTTATGGCATTGAATTTTTAGCACAGCAAAAGCTTTTTAAAGGATTCTATGGTTTACTAACTTATACTTTTGTTAGAAGCGAATTTAAAGATAAACACTATCATTATGTTGCTTCTTCGTGGGATAATAAACATATTGTGAACATCACGCTGGGCAAATCGTTTAAAAGAAATTGGGAAGTTGGTGCTAAATGGCGTTTTGCGCTTGGTTCACCTTATACTCCTTATGATTTTGAAAGTTCAAGAACCATTTCTAATTGGAACATCAATTATCGCGGCATACCTGATTACAATCAACTTAATTCTAAAAGATTATCCGCTTTTCATCAACTCGATATGCGGGTTGATAAAAAATATTACTTCAAAAAATTTAGCTTCAATTTGTACCTCGATGTTCAAAATGTGTATAATTTCCAATCTAGTTTACCACCAATATTAGATGTTGTGAGAGATGTGGATGGAAATATTCTTGTTGACCAAAATAATTCCAACAAATATCAAGCTAAATTAATTGACAATACAAGCGGAACCGTGTTGCCAACTATTGGTATTGTTCTCGAATTTTAAAATAAATTTGCAATTATTTATTTTTATCTCCTATTTTTTTGTTTTTGTTTAAGATAATCTATGCTTTTGAATACACTTAAAAACAAAGACATGAAAAAATTATCTATATTTAGTTTCATAATAGGCATACTTGGCTTATTAGCAGCAATAGTAAATCAATTTTACTATATTCCAAAAGCAAAAGCCTTAGAGTTATTTGAAAATTCGCTTGATGATTATTCGTCTCCGAGTATATGGGCAGAAGTTCATCACTTCACTGTGGTATTAGGTGAAGTTGTTGTAATATCTTGTGCTGTAGCTCTTATCTTAGCTTTGATTCCAGTTTTTAAAACCAAAGCCAAGCTTGCTATTGTTGCTGCCATAATTGCATTAATAGGATTATTTATGGGATTGGCACAAGGAACGCACATGTTCTCATAAGCTTTTCTAATAAAAACAGCATTTATTTGTGTAAATACGGGTTAGTATTGTAATCTGCATTCTTTTTCTTTGCCTTTAAATAAGGAGATTATAAATTCTTTTAACCATTTGTTAAAAATTGATTATACAATAACAATCAATTTTATTTGTTGGTATCCTTTCCATTTCAAAGCTATATTTTCCTATTTCAGCGATTTTAATTTTTTTTTTCATAAATTATCGCTCATTTTTGCCTAAAATTAATTATTAAAAAATTGTGATAGGGGTATTTAATGATTCGATTGTCATAACTAACAGAAATAATTAAATAATAATATTGTATAAATCTTAAAAACAAAAAAATGATTATGTTAGTAAAAAAGAACATTATGAAAAAGTATGCAATACTGTTGGTTTCACTTTTTATTTTAATACCAACATTAAGTGAGGCTCAAAATTTAACACAAACCATCCGCGGGCAGGTGGTTGATAAGCAATCGCAAATCACTTTACCTGGAGCTTCTATCGTTATTAGTAATAGCAACCCTATTATTGGAGTTACTGCTGATACAGATGGAAATTTTAAATTAGCAAAAGTCCCTCTTGGTAGGTTGAGCCTTGATATTACAATGCTTGGTTATCAACCAGTAACACTTAGCAATTTGAGCATTACTTCAGGCAAAGAGTTGGTATTGAAGGTGGAAATGGAAGAGCAAGTTTATAAAGTAAATGAAGTGGTGATTGTAGGAAATAAATCGAAAACACAACCTCTCAATGATATGACTACTCTTAGTGCACGTTCATTCAGTATAGAAGAAACACAACGTTTTGCCGGAGCCAGAAACGATGTTGCAAGGATGGCTACAAATTATGCTGGCGTTAATACAGCTAATGATGCAGAAAATGGAATTGTTATTCGTGGCAATTCACCAAATGGGTTATTATGGAAATTAGAAGGTGTTGATATTCCAAATCCAAATCACTTTGGCAATTTAGGGGCAACTGGTGGTCCAGTGGGGATGCTCAACAACAATGTTTTAGCTAACTCTGATTTTATGACGGCAGCTTTCCCCGCAGAATATGGCAATTCATTATCTGGTGTTTTTGATTTAAAAATGCGAAATGGCAATAACGAAAAACATGAATTTCTTGGGCAGATTGGTTTTAATGGATTTGAATTTGGAGCAGAAGGACCTATATTTAAGAAATCGCATTCTTCATATTTAATCAACTACCGCTATTCTACTTTGGGTGTATTCAAAGCTTTAGGTATTAGTATTGGCACAGGAGCTGCGGTACCACAATACCAAGATGTTACTTTTAAGCTTAATTTCCCTTCTGTTAAATATGGAAGTGTAAGCATTTTTGCTTTAGGAGGAAAGAGTAGTATTGATTTTGTTCGTAGTGAAGATAAAGATAACGAGGGTAATCTCTATAATGACGAAACTTTTAACATCCATTCAAAATCTGCAACTGGAGTTGTTGGTATGTCTCACAAATTGATTTTAAACAATACCACATGGAGCAATCTTACAATTGCTGCAACAGGCATTGGCAATTATAACATTTTAGATTCTATAAGCACCATTGATTATACACCTATGCCTTATTATCGCTCTACGATGGTAAACAAAAATTTAATATTAACTTATAATTTGCATAAAAAATTCAATGCAAAAAACAATTGTTTAATTGGGTTCGATACGCGGCAAATGCGAGGCGATTTTTTGGACAGCACCTATTTAAAACAATACAATGGCTTTAGAAAAGGTGTTGATTTTAATGGAACCGCTTGGATGAGTCAGGCATACATTGAATGGCAACATAAATTTACAGATAATATTATTTTAAATAGTGGTTTTCATGTATTAGAGTTTGCATTGAATGACAAATGGTCGGCAGAACCACGATTGGGTTTAAAATGGAAATTTACGAGCAAACAATCATTCTCATTAGCTTATGGGTTACACAGCAAAACGGAAGCATTATACAGCTATTTTTTATTAGTTAATGCACCGGATGGTAGTTATTCGCAGCCAAACAAAAAGTTGGGTTTAACCAAAAGTCATCATTTTGCAGCTGCTTATGATATAAATTTTTCTTCAACACTTCGTTTGAAGGTAGAACCTTATTATCAATATATTTTTAATGCAATTGTAGAAAGCAAGCCAAGCAATTACTCGATGTTAAATTCTGGCTCTGGCTTTTATGGAATACCCGATTCATTGAAAAACGGTGGCAAAGGCAGAAACTATGGAATTGACTTAACTTTTGAAAAATTTATGGATAAAGGATTTTATATGTTGTTCACTTCTTCCTATTTTAGGTCATTTTATTCAGGTAGCGACAATATCGAAAAAAGCACTGCCTTTGATAGCAAGTATGTGGTAAATTTACTTGCAGGCAAAGAATTTGAATTAATGAAAAACAAAGAAAATGCCAAATACAAAAAATGGATTGTAGTGGATGGTAGAGTTTGTTCGGCAGGTGGATTAAGATATACCCCTGTTGATGTCGAGAAATCCGCTTATTTTAAACAAACTTATTATGCAGAAGACCTTGCGTTTACAAAAAAATTTAGTAACTATTTCAGAACAGATATTCGCGTAGCATACCGCTACGATGGTAAACGTATGTCGCAAGAATTTGCATTTGATGTACAAAACATTACAGGACACAAAAATCCTTTAATGATGAAATATAATCAGAAAACGCAAAAAGAAGAACCCATTTATCAATTGGGCGTTTTCCCTATGATGCAATACAGGGTCGTTTTTTAAATATGCTGAATTCAAGTCACAAATGCAACTTTTTGGTTAAGCAAATTTAGGTTAAAAAATTCATTAGGTGTTAAAAAATTTAATTTTTTTCTTGGACGATTATTTAAAATTTCTTGAACTCTTTGCACCTCATCGATAGAGATATTTTCAAATGAAGAACCTTTAGGGAAATATTGTCTTATTAAACCATTTGTATTTTCATTAGCACCCCGTTCCCACGAATGATATGGTCTTGCAAAATAGAAATCAACA
>MNXO01000137.1 GCA_001872995.1 Bacteroidetes bacterium CG2_30_32_10
ATCATTCAAACTTCCTTAGAAAAGAAAAACATTGCTTTAATTCATGTTAATAGCGAGATAGACCTCATAGTTAAAGCAAATCAACTTCCTATTGATGCTATTATTATAGATGTTGCTATCGAAGATTTATTTGATATTAATGATGTGATTAAAAATATCAAAAGTCACAACGCTTACCAACTAATACCAATCATTTTATTAATTGACGATTTTTCTTTCGATAAATTCAAAGACAATAAAAACATATCAAAGTTTTATTTAAGGAACCTTAGCGAAATTGAACTATTGGGTTTTTATATAAATACTGTTTTTTCTACAAAAGGGAAGAGTAGTTTTTTGGATTCTAGCAATAATAATAATTTAAAACAATTTGTTAACAAGTTTCAAAGTAAAAATGAAATATTAGACGAACTAACTACCATTCCAAACGATTTTCATAAGGCACATATTTTACTCGCTGATGATAGTAAATATATCAGACGTTTTATAACAAGAGAAATAGAAGAGCAAGGTTATACCTCTGATGCATTTACTAACGGGCAGGAACTATTAGATTATTTGCATAATAACAACAAAGGAGACATTATTATCCTTGATAATCATATGCCTGTAAAAGATGGAATCACTACTTTAAAAGAATTAAAGAACGATTCAAAACTTAAAAACTTACCAGTTCTCTTTTTATCAGCCACCACCGATAAAGAACAAGTAGTTAAAGCCCTTGAGCTAGGTGCAGATGATTATATTGCAAAACCCTTTAATAATGACGAGTTTATAGCACGAATAAGGGTGCATTTAAGAATAGACATATTAAAGAAACAATTATACGATAAAAATCGTATGTTGGAAAAGATGAACAAAGAAATAGAAGCAGAAAAAGTGAAAACCGATAGGCTTTTGTTCAATACGCTTCCACGTAAAATCGTTGAAGACCTTAAAAAATATGGGAAAACCGAACCTGAAACATTTAAAGATGTTACTGTTTTCTTGTCCGATATTGTTAGTTTTACCAAATTATCTGCCTCCATTGAACCAGTCGTTTTAATCAACGAATTGAATGAAATGTTTACCGAGTTTGACAATATAATGGAATCGAACCAATGCGAACGTATTAAAACCATTGGAGATGCTTATCTTGCAGTATGCGGTATGCCAGAAAAAAACCCTGAGCACGCAAAAAACTTAATAAATGCTGCTATTGATATTGTTAATTATCTAAAAGAAAGAAACAAAACTGCAAAAATTCCTTGGTTTATTAGAATTGGTATTCATACAGGAAATGTTGTTGGCGGTATTGTTGGGATTACTAAATATATTTATGATATCTTTGGCGATACTATTAATACCACAGCTCGAATGGAAAGCAATTCAGAGCCTATGAAAATTAATATTTCTGAAACTACCTATAATATTGTTTCTGAAAATTACAAATTTATAGCACGAGAACCAATAGAAGCCAAAGGAAAAGGTTTGATGAATATGTATTTCGTGGAATTTTAGTGGAGAATGTTCAATTTTTTTTAAGTTCTTTCAGCAGTTAATTGTTCCCTTTAAGCTCATTAGCTTTAAATATCAAAGGCAATAAATGTTCAATACCTTCCACTATAAATACTTTACCAGTATTTCCTTTTAGTATTATTCGAATGTTTTTACCAAACTTATTTTCATATTCAGCAAAAACCTGACGACAAGCACCACAAGGAGTTATAGGCGTATCAACTTCCATAATCTTTGATTTTGAGGTAACCGCAGCTGCTACAATAGGAATATTAGGATAATTAGCGGAAGCAGCAAATATTGCCACCCTTTCTGCACACAAACCAGATGGATAAGCCACATTTTCCTGATTATTTCCTATAACTATTGTCCCATTTTCAAGCAACAATGCTGCACCTACCGAGTAATTAGAATAGGGAGAATAGGCTTTTTCAACAGCTTGGGTAGCTGCATCCATTAACACTCTATCTTTCCTTTCTAACTCATCTATCGAATCGTACTCATAATAATAATTATTCAAAACTACTTTCTTCATACTTTATTGATTTCTTTTGGTAAAGTTAAATACTTTTAAAAATGTTTTACAAAATAAAATTCAATTCTTTAAATATTTTTTCAATTTAAGGAATATTACAATCTTGATTAATACCAAAAATATAATTCTTTATTATATCTATTTTTGAAGCAGTTTCGGCACCAAGAAAACCTGTAATATCGGAATAGGTAATAGTATTCTTATATACTGTTAAATATTGTTTGGCAATAGGGAGGTATGACCAATGCCATTTTTCTTCCTCATACCCATTGGGGCGAAAAATATCCTTCTTTGTATAAGGTTGGCAAAAACCATAAGTTGCAGCATTATTAGAAAGCCAATTGTATAGTTTAATTCCTTTTTCGGTGTTAAAAAAACTGTTATCAATACTATTTAGATCTATATCTGTACCCCAATGATGGCGTGATGTACCTGGCATAGAACTATAATTTAATATTGTTTTGGCTCTTTCTACAGGGTCTTTTATGGTTAAATATATATTTTGTGAGTTCACCAATTTTTTTCCACTCCATTTGGCTTCCCATATCATCTTTTGCTCATTAAAGTTTCTGGTAGCCGATACTATTATTAATGTTATACCATCTTTTGCTGCTGCAACTTTCATTTTTAGAAAAGCTTCATACACTTCTTTTTGCAAATACATCCC
The DNA here is from genome assembly GCA_001872995.1 of Bacteroidetes bacterium CG2_30_32_10. GTDB lineage: Bacteria > Bacteroidota > Bacteroidia > Bacteroidales > CG2-30-32-10 > CG2-30-32-10. Next base: position 2,700 of record MNXO01000137.1, read on the forward strand.
TTTTTTATTGCCATATTTAGCATCTACCTCCACAAAACCATTATCTGTTTTGTAATTAAATTGTCCAAGTAAATGTTTTTTATCAATGGCAATACTCTTAAGTTCTTGTGCTTTAATAACTTCAGAATTAACAGGATGTTTTTTATTAATCATTTGCCCAGATATAATAAAAACAGAGACTGTAAATATTAATAAATTAGAAAAAAAGGGTTTACTGGTCATTCTGTATTGTTTTCATGCAATCGTTTAATTGATTTCACAAAGATACAATAAAAGTTTTTGGGTTTTCTTTAATGATAAATTATCGAACCCAAAACTAATTGACGATTATATTTTTCTTTTTTCTTTTATTTATTGTTAAACCATTATTTTTGCTTCAGATTATTGTATTTCTATTAATTGCAATTTATTTTATTTTTTATGCGTAAACAAACAAATAACTTATTGCTTTTCTTTATTATTATATTTTTTGCAGGCTTTACATTCTTAATATATGAAGTAAGTTGGTTTAGAATGCTATCTTTGGTTATAGGAGCTACTGTATCTGCTTCTACTATTGTGCTTGTCGCATTTATGTTGGGAATTGGGATAGGAGCTTATTATTGGGGAAAGAAAGTCAGCAAAAACAATAGTCCTGAAAAAATACTTTATTATTTGTTTGTTGCTATTGGAGCTATAGGATTTATTAATTATTTTCTGATAAAATATTTTCTACCAAGCCTGTATCCATCTTTTCATCATATTGGCATTTCTGCATCATTCACAGAATTATTTGTTTTAATAATAGTAATTATACTGTTATTTATTCCTACATTCTTTATGGGAGGTATATTACCTTCAATCTCTAAAATTATTATTAGCTCCAATAAAGGAATTGCAAGCAATATGGGGAAGATTTATGCTTACGAAACAATTGGCTCTACTTTAGGAGGATTAATGACAGGTTTTATTTTAATTGGTAATCTTGGACAGAAAAACACGGTTTTTTTGGCTGTAGTTATTAATTTGCTAATTGCTGCAATAGTTTTATTTACAAAGAAATACTATTTTCAAGCTATTTCCGAAAATATTGTAGCGACTATTGAAAACAAAAACACAAGCAAACCAAAGAAAACAACTGAGAACGCATCGCATTTTCTTATCAATAAGAAAATAGCTCTAATAGCTACATTTATTTGTGGTTTTGTTGTTGTAGGAATGCAGGTGGTTTGGTTTAGAATTTTCAGAATATATATGACAAATACAAGCTATACTTTTTCATTAATAGCATCTATGGTGATTTTAGGCTTGTTTGCAGGAAGTTGGTTTTATATGAAAAGAGGAGAAAATATTAAACAACAAAGTTATACGATACTAAAGGTAATTCTACTCATTGGATTCTTAATGTTAATTGGATTATTTATTTTGCTTAAACTTCCTTCGTTAATTCTATTCCCTTTAGGCAGTTTTCAGGAAGTACATATTATTAGAATCCTAATAATTCCATTGATTTCATCACTGTTTGTGATTATACCCATTACATTTCTTTCGGGTTATGCATTTCCACTTGCATGTACTATGTACACAAAAGATTACAAAGATATAAGTCAAAGTATTGGTCATATATTGTTATCAAATACAGCAGGAAGTATTTTAGGACCTTTATTAGCTGCATATATTTTTATTCCACTAATGGGAGCTGGCTTATCAATAATTGTTTTCGTGTTTATATTGCTTATTATTGCTTTTATTATTGCCAATAAAATGGCTGAAGTTAAAAACATTAATAGATTAAAAGGAGGCATTGTTGTTTTTGGAATAATTATATTAATAATTCTGATAATTCATCCTAAAATGTATATCCTTCCCCCGTCATTCAGTAAATATCAGAAACAAATATTAGCTTATAAAGAAACAACAGAAGGAACATACGTTGTTGGCAAAGAAGTCTCTGATGAAAATATTGTCTTGTCCACTTATGTAAATAATAGTTCGGTAATTGGCTCAAGCTACGATGCCATAAAAGCTGTGAAAATGGTTGGACACATTCCATTTTTTGCGGGTTTGCAATGTAAAGACGCTTTGGTCGTTGGATTTGGCATTGGTGTTACCGCATCTGCCATTGCTTCGCACCCCGAAGTTAAGTCTATTGATTGTGTTGAATTGGTAGCTGGACTTAAAAATGCCGCCCACTTTTATAGTGATTTGAATAATAATATTGAACGCGACATTAGATTGAAGATTTATTCAGGCGATGGAAGGCATTTCTTACAATCATCCACTAAAATGTACGATCTTATTTCAAGCGACCCTACTCATCCAATTTTAGGCTCTGGAAATATTTATACACAAGAATATTTTAAACTATGCAAAGCACATCTCAACAAAGGAGGAATGATATCGCAATATTTACCCTTGCATAAATTATTACTTAAAGATTTTTTAGGCATCATAAAAACCTTTCATTCTGTTTTTCCTGATGCAACGGTTTGGATTGGTCATTATCATGCGATATTGATAGGATCCAATGGTTCTATGAAAATTGATTTTGCCAAATGGGCTGACAATATTTCCAAATCCGTGAAAGATATATATTTTTATACCAACGCTTATCATGTTGCGGCATGTTTGGTAATGGATAGCACCAAAATAGTGAATTTCCCTAAAGATATTAGAATAATTACAGACGATTATTCAGATGTAGAATTTTTCTCCTTTTCCTCTTTCAATGGCGACAATTTAACAAAAAATCTGTTATATTTAAATCAAAATCGTTGCCAATTAGCGCATGTTTTTTTTAATATCCCCGATAAAAGCAAAATGGACAAGTTTATTAAAGGTAACATCTTGCTAACAGATGGACTTTATTATTTTTTGCAAGGAAACAGCCAAGAATTTCATAACAAATTAGAGTTCGCCTGCAAAGTAAACCCTGAAGACGAAGAGTTCCCGTTTTTAATTAAGTTCTATTTTAAATAAAAAGTGCGAAATCATTCAAGACTTCGCACTTATAAATAAATTTATTAAGGTTTATTGTTTATTTCAAGCCTCTACGTTTTAATAAAGGGTCAATAGAAGGTTGTTTCCCTCTAAATTTTTCATATTGAACCATACCTTCGTCATTTCCACAATCTTGTAAACAATATTTTCTAAATTTAGAAGCTAATTCTTTGTTATAAACATCACCAGATTCTTTAAAGGCATTAAACGCATCAGCATCCAAAACTGCTGCCCAAAGATATACATAATATCCAGCAGAATATTCGCCAGAAACACTATGATTAAAATAGGTAGTACGATAACGAGGCGCAATTTCAGTTATTAAACCTATTTTATCCATTTGTTCTTTTTCAAAAGCTAATATATCAATATCTTTTACTTCGGTGAGGTTATGATAAGCCATATCAAGTAAAGCTGCTGCAACATATTCTACAGTAACAAACCCTTGATTGAAAAGTCCGCTTTTATCAATTTTTGCAATGAGCACATCAGGGATAACTTCGCCTGTTTTATAATGTTTGGCATAAGATTTAAGCACTACAGGGTCACAAGACCAATTTTCCATCACCTGTGAAGGCAATTCTACATAATCTTGTGGGACAACTCCAGTGATACGAGTATATTTACCTTCAGAAAATAAGGCATGTAATGCGTGCCCAAATTCATGGAACATTGTAGTTACTTCATCAAAATTCAATAAAGAAGGGGTGTTAGCCGTTGGTTTTGTCAAATTGTAACATACCGAAACAATGGGATCCACTTTTTTACCATTATACCAGCCCGCATCCTGAAAACTTGTACACCAAGCACCCGAACCTTTGGATGCTCGAGGATAATAATCGAGATACAACAAGCCAATATGTTTTCCGTCAGCTTCTTTTGCTTCATAAACTTCAACACCATCATAATAGACAGGCACATTGGTGAGTTTAGTAAACGTAATGTCATATAATTTATTCGCAACACCAAACATTCCATCACGAACTTTGGTTAATTCAAAGTAAGGCTTCAGCTCATTATCATCAAGATTGTACTTTTCTTTTCTTAATTTTTCTGAATAATACCACCAATCCCAAGCTTGAAGTTTAAACTTTCCTCCTTCCCTATCAATAATCTTTTGCATTTCTTTTACTTCGTTTTTAGCCATATTTAATGCTGGATTCCAAATCTTCATTAAAAATTCATCCACATTTTTGGGTGTTTTAGCCATATTTTCGTCAATAACATATTCGGCAAAACTATTAAAACCAAGCAATTTTGCTTTTTGAACACGCAATTTAAAAATTTTAGCAATAGTTTCTTTGGTATCAAACTCGTTGCCATTATTTCCTTTCATGGTATAGGCACGATAAAGCTTCTCACGTAAATCGCGTTTTGTACTATATTGCATAAAAGCCCAAATACTGGAAGTTTGAATTGTAAAAACCCATTTACCATCCATTTTAAATTCTTTAGCTGTTTCTGCAGCACCATCAATTACACTTTGAGGCAATCCATCAAGGTCTTTTTTATCCTCAATCACCAATTTGAAATTTTTATTTGTTTCTGCAAGCAATTTTTCTCTAAAATCTAAAATAAGGGTGGCTAATTCAGAATTTACTTTCTTTAATTCTTCTTGTTTTTCCTTAGGTAAATTAGCTCCTCTACGAACAAAGTCCTGATAATATTTTGTTACAACTCTAATTTGAAGGCTATCAAGATTGGAGTTTTGACGTTTATCATAAACAGACTTGATACGCTCAAATAGTTGTGCATTCATAGATATTTCATCTTTGTGTTGAGAAAGCAAAGGAGCAATATCACGTGCAATTTTATCAATCTGGTCATTGGTGTTGCAACTATTTATGTTGTAAAACACACTTCTTACTTTAGTTAAAAATCTGCCCGATTTATCATAAGCTAAAATAGTGTTATCAAAAGTAGGAGCCTCCGTATTATTAACAATGGCTTCAATTTCGCTTTTTTCTTGTTTCATTCCTTCAATAAAGGCAGGCATATAATGCGAGGTATCTATTTTATCGAAAGGTGGAACCTGAAAAGGTGTAGTGTATTCGGAGAAAAACGGATTGTTCTTCTGATTTTCCGAGTTGTCTTTTACTTTACTTTTACAAGAAATAACAGTAATGATTGACATGGATACTAAAATTAAAATGTTTCTTTTCATTTATTAAAGTTTAAAGTTTTTACAAAATAAATAAAATTGAAGGAATTATTCAAGTTTTTTATTTATTCGCTTTAAAAGGATATGTATAAATTCAATGGTTTAGTAAATTTTCTCATAATAAGACTAAGTTTTGGTTAAAATTTATTCATTTAAATAAACCGATATGTGCTGATTATCAAACATTACAAAGCATGTTTCAAATAATTATCAAAAATATTGTCATTTAAAAATGAAAATACTTTAATAAAAATCGGAAAAAGTTTTTGTTTTTATAAGTAAAATTTATAATTTTGCAGACTTCAAAATACATAGAGAAAAAAAATGGCAAAGAAAAGCAAAGAAGCACGAGTACAAGTTATTTTAGAATGTACCGAGCATAAGACTAGTGGATTACCAGGGACTTCAAGATATATTTCCACTAAAAATAAAAAAAATACTCCCGAAAGATTGGAATTAAAGAAATACAATCCAATATTAAAGAAAGTAACCGTACATAAAGAAATTAAATAATAATCTACTATGGCAAAGAAAGTTGTTGCAACCTTAAAAACCTCAAGTGGTAAGGATTTTGCAAAAGTTATAAGAATGGTAAAATCACCAAAAACTGGTGCTTATACATTTAAAGAAGAAATTATTGCCAACGAGCAAATAAAAGATTACTTTTCTAACAAATAATCTTTAAATTTTTTCATTGGAATGGATAATAAAGGCTTTTCTTTTAAGGAAAAGCCTTTTCTATTATAATTAATTATAATAGATTAAAATTCATTAATTTAGTGAAATTTTAATTTGATAATATGGCTCTTTTTAACATTTTTTCAAAAGACAAAAACGAAAAATTAGAAAAAGGATTAGAAAAAACAAAAGTTAGTGTTTTTTCTAAACTTGCTAAAGCAATTGTTGGTAAATCTACAGTTGATGCCGATGTTTTGGATAAACTTGAAGAAGTATTGATTTCTTCTGATGTTGGCGTTGAAACTACCTTGAAAATAATTAAACGTATTGAACAAAGAGCTGCAAAGAATAAATATGTTGGAACAGATGAATTGAATAACATTCTGAAAGAAGAAATATCAAGTCTGTTAGAAGAGAATAACGCTGAAAATATTATCGATTTTAGTGTGCCAGAAAACAAGAAACCTTATGTTATTATGGTTGTTGGAGTTAATGGCGTTGGGAAAACAACCACTATTGGTAAATTGGCATATCAATTTAAAAAAACAGGAAAAACAGTTTTACTAGGAGCAGCAGATACTTTTAGAGCTGCTGCGGTAGAACAATTATGTATTTGGGCTGATAGGGTTGATGTACCAATTGTTAAACAAGCTATGGGTGCTGATCCAGCTTCAGTTGCATTTGATACCTTAAATTCTGCAAAAACAAAAGATATTGACATTGTAATTATTGATACCGCCGGAAGACTTCATAATAAAATTAGTTTGATGAATGAGCTTTCTAAGATTAAAAAAGTAATGTCTAAGATTATACCTGATGCTCCTCACGAAATCATATTGGTTTTAGATGGTTCTACTGGTCAAAACGCATTTGAACAAACCAAACAATTTACGATGGCTACAGAGGTAAATTCGTTGGTTGTAACCAAACTTGATGGAACAGCTAAAGGCGGTGTAGTTATTGGTATTTCTGATCAATTTAAAATTCCTGTAAAATACATTGGTATTGGCGAAGGAATTGAAGATTTACAAGTATTTCACAAAAAAGAATTTGTAAACAGCCTATTTGCAACCTCATAATGAATAAATTAAATACTGCTATTACTTTGATAAACAAATGAAGCATTTATTTATCATAAATCCTTTATTAACTAATGAAAACCAAAACAAATAAAAAAAATAAGATAAAAGTTATCACCTTAGGTTGTTCTAAAAATATAGTTGATTCGGAATTTTTAATGGCACAAATGAATGCTGAAAATCACCAACTAAGTACAAATTTGCAAAATGATGATTCAAATATAATTATTATCAATACCTGTGGCTTTATCAAAGATGCTAAACAAGAGTCAATAGATACAATTCTCACTTATGTAAAAGCTAAACAAGCTGGTAAAATAGATAAACTATATGTTACCGGTTGCCTTTCGGAAAGATATAAAAAGGAATTAGTTAATGAAATACCTGAAGTAGATGAATATTTTGGTGTTAATGAATATAAATCGCTGCTTAATACATTAAACATAAATTACAAGCACGAATTGTCTGGACAAAGACTATTAACAACTCCTACGCATTATGCATACCTCAAAATATCTGAAGGATGCGACAGAACGTGTTCATTTTGTGCAATTCCTCAAATAAGAGGGAAGCATGTTTCTAAATCAATTGACGAACTACTGTTAGAAACTAAAATTCTTGCTCAACAAGGTGTAAAAGAATTGCTAATAATAGCTCAAGACACTACTTATTATGGAATTGACTTGTATAAAAAGCCTAATCTTTCAGAACTATTAGAAAAATTATCTGAAATAGAAGGAATAGAATGGATTAAATTGCATTATGCCTATCCTACCAACTTTCCAGAAGAAGTTATTGGTTTAATTGCAAATAACTCTAAACTTTGCAAATACCTTGATATTCCTTTTCAGCATATTAACGATAGAATTTTAAAATCAATGCGGCGTTCTCATACTAAAAAGGACACAATCCATTTAATTGAACAATTTAGAAGTAAAATAAAAGATGTAGCAATTCGTACTTCACTCATTGTCGGTTACCCTGGTGAAACAGAAAAAGAATTTTATGAATTATATAATTTCGTTAAGGAAAGCAAATTTGAACGATTAGGTGTTTTCAAATACTCACACGAAGAAGGCACTCCTGCTTATTATCTGAAAGATAACATTTCTACCAGAGCAAAAAATGAACGTTATAACGCCATCATGAAATTGCAAAGCGGTATTTCACTTAATCATAATCTTACTTTTATTGATAAAGAAATTAAAGTAATAATTGACAGGGCTGAAAATAACTATTTTATTGGCAGAAGTATGCACGACTCTCCTGAAGTTGATAATGAAGTGGTGCTTGAACATAACAAAGAAAATAATTTAATTGGTAAATTTGTTAAAGCAAAAATCACCAATGTTGAAAACTATGATATATTTGGTACTATCATATAATAAATTTTTAAAATAAATATATGGAAAGCGGTTTATTTAATAATGTGGCTGTATTCCCCGAAAATAAAAATTGGGACAATTGTACCCAACGAATAGAGCATTTAAATCCAAGAAAAGATGATATAAGATCAGAATTTGAAAGAGATTACAACAGAATTCTCCATTGTACCGCATATCGTCGTTTAAAACATAAAACACAAGTGTTTTATGCCACCCGTAATGACCATATTTGTTCACGAATTGAACATGTAAACCATGTAACATCTGTTAGTTATACCATATCAAAATATCTGGGATTAAATACTGAATTAACAAGAGCAATAGCTATTGGACATGATTTAGGGCACTCACCATTTGGACATTCTGGCGAAAGAATTCTAAATCGAATTGCTACCAAAGAAATAAATTCCACTTTTTGGCACGAAAAAAATGGATTACGAATTGTTGATAATATCGAATTGCTTGAAGATGAAGAAGGAAATCAGAAAAACCTTAACCTTACTTATGCTGTTCGTGATGGTATAATTTCTCATTGTGGTGAAGTAAATGAAAATTCGATATTTCCAAGAATTAATTATATTGATTTAGCTATAATTAATAAGCCTAACGAATATCAGCCATACACATGGGAAGGCTGTGTTGTAAAAATTGCCGATAAAATATCCTATTTAGGCAGAGATATTGAAGATGCATATAATTTAAATATTTTAAATGCTAGCCAAATTGAGGAACTAAAACTTATTGTTGGGGTAAACATTAATAATATTAATAATACTATATTAATGCATAAATTTATAACCGATTTATGTGCTAATAGCAGCCCTGCAAACGGAATATGTCTTTCTGATGAGATGTTTCAATTGTTAAATAATATCAAAGACTTTAATTACAAAAATATATATAAACACCAACGTTTGATCAACTACTTTAAGTATGCCGAATTAGTAATTGATTTAATATATTCTTCATTATTTGGCTTTTATAACAACAACAATACACTAGAACAATTGATAAAAGAAGAACAATCGTTTCCGATTTTATGCAAGTCTTTTTCTAACTGGATAAATAAATATTCGATATCTACTGAACATAATTTAATTAATCATAATACAAAATATACTTTGTACAACATCAATAAAATTAATGACTATAAATTAGCTTGTATAGATTTTATTGCAAGTTTAACGGATTTTGCTGCTATTAATATTTTTAATGAATTGACAAGTTTTTAAAAAATATTTTTTTATTAAAATGAAAATGATAATTTTACAAATTATTACCATTTTTTTCCAAATAGATTTTTATGGAAACAATAACTATCAATGCCAAAGAATATACCCCTAAAATTGTTTTAAATCCTAATATTGGTCTTATTGAAATGGAGGGACAATCATTTCCCGAAAATTCTACAGCATTTTATCAGCCGATTATAGAGTGGTTTAAAGAATATGCAATTTCTCCAAACAAAGAAACTACCGTTAATATTCGTTTTTCATATTACAACACTTCTTCTGCAAAAAAATTAAACGAATTAATTCTTATTATTGTTAAGATTAAAAAAACCAATCCAACCTATCACTTACATATCAATTGGTTTTACGAAAAAGGAGATGAAGATATGCACATTTCGGGTAAAGATTTCTCTAAAATGGTCAATTATCCTTTCAAATATATTGAAACAAAATTCAAATCTTTGTAAATATCAGCAATATCAAAGGTTTAAAAATTGCATTCTTTTTTTAAAATTAAAATAAGTTGTTATAACTTAATAATTTTTTGATATTTAACAATATTATCCATCTTTATTCTAACAAAATAAATACCTGAAATCACCTGATTATTACTAATATCATTGCCATTCCATATTATATTATTATTTCTTAAAACAATTACTTGATTGCAGACATTGCTAATTAATTTTCCATTAATATCAATAATATCAATAGTTATATGCTTACTATCTGGTTTTTTATCATTTATTGAGCAGGTAACTTCATTAGTAAATGGATTAGGATTGCTAGTAATAGAGGGCATCTCATTATTGATATTGTTTAAACCCAGATAACCAACGGTAAAAGGAATAGTTTTACTATTGGATATATAGTTAAAATCGGTGGCAACAAAAGAAATATTCCATGTTCTGTCATTAATAATAGGCGTACCATGAAACACTCCATTTTCATCTAACTGCATACCCATAGGAAAATCAGTTCCAACGAATTTTAATTTAGTATCGTTTAGAACAAGAGGAGCATTAGAAATACTTGCAATTGAATAATTAACGCCATCACCATTTGAAACTCCTGCAGTCCAAATAATACCAGGTGTTATCCCATTTCCATAAAAGAAATGTATTTCTCCATTGGCATAAAGAGTAACAGCCATTTCGAAATTGTCTTCAGGTACATCAAAAAGAGAAGTTTTCCATCGGAAAGTAGCGTGGTTATTATCTCCTTCGTACCAAATTCCATCACCTTGACTTGGATATATTTGCAAATCGGAACCATAAACAGTAATCGCTTTGCTAACTATCAAATTATCATTGGTACGAATATAAGAAAATTCGTTATTAAAAATAATTGAACCATCAGTAGTCACATATACTGAGTCGTAATAGTTTCCATAAAACATAAAAGGAAAGCCAAGAACAACCTTAGCAAAACCATCATCATCGCTATCTGGAGTTAATTGCTGGCTATTGATGGTAGGAAACGTTCCTTGTTGCGATTGTTCGGTATAATCGATTTTTAAATTCCATTTATAAGGAGCATTGCCTCCAGTGGCATTTAATTGTTGGCTATATGGCTGATTAAATGTAGCTTCTGGAAGTATTGTTGTTGTAATATTTACAGGGTCAAATGCAACAGATTTAACGATGGAAAGAGTTGTTTTGCTATTGTTGATTAATGCTACATGAGTCTCTGGACAAATAGTTTCTTCAACACCATTGGTATAACTAATAATAGAAAAGGAAACAATTTCTCCTTGACCAGAATTGCTTGGGTCAACTTCATCAATCATTAAAAAAAACTTTGCTGGTAAGTTGTTTTGCAAATTACTAAGCAAAGGCGTAACATCCAAGCCTATTTCAATCGTTTGGTCAGCTAAAGTTGCACCTCCTTGCATATAAAAATTTCCTCCTTGATTATTAAACAGAGGAAAAGCAAGGGTATATGAAGGACTTGTAGCATTAACATCAGGTGAAGAACCAGCTGTAATACGAATTTGTTTGCGAGAATTATGTTTTAAAGTAACTTTAAAAGTAAGCATAGGGTCATATATTGGTTTTATATGAATACCATAAACTGCATTACTCCAAATTCCACCATTAGTGGTTGTTTCTGCAAGCAATTTATACATCATATAACATTTGCCAGAATTTCCCCAAAATGTACCCCAAGAATTGGCGACAATCAATCCACCAATTTCCCAATCTCTCATATCTATTATACCATCACTATTAATATCTAAATTGTTAGTGTACAATCCATCGTTATTAAAGTCATACTTAATATTATCATCGAAGCCAACAAAGGTCATCGCATGATTGACACTGGGACCCCATTGAGTAATAACTGCCATTCCTGCATGCGGAGTTCCTGCTGGCAAATTCATCATTGTATAATCAGTAGCACCTGCAGAAAAGTTGACCAACCCTCCTACTGCCGCAGCTTCTCCATGATCGTTAAAATAATTCTTTAGAATTTCCAATCCCTCTGGTGTATTTACACTTATCTTAAAATAATCAATACTTTTATTGTGCATTCCATTGAAATACTTGTTATATCCAGTAATCCAATTGATATCATTTGGAGGAGACATACCACCAAAATCAGACACATTGGGACAACCAGCAAACTTTATAATATTCCATCCATCGAAATAGGTTGACCCGTTTTCCATACTACCATCATTGAGAAAATTATAAGTAAAATGACTAGGATACTGATTTTGCAAAACATTAGCCGGAACATTTCTTCTAAAATCCATTTCGTATGTGAAATTATAACCAACCCCACTCGCTTGAGCACAACTTCCGCCTACTTGATTGAATATTGGACGAAAATACTGGTTAAGAGAGTTGTCTATACTCGTTGGAAGCAATTTTGACTGATATTCTAAAGGAATTTTCAATTCAGGAATTTGATTGATAATTTGCATTTCTGAGGTGGTAGGTTCTTTAAAACCACCTGCAATCCATTGTTCCCCATTAGGGTCAGGGTTAACATTTATAAGTTGAGCTTGCAAAACGCTTATCAACAATATGTTTGCAATAACAATAACGTAAAGTTTCTTCATTTTATTAGTTTACTTTGATTTATAAAATACAAATCTACATATTTATTAA
>MNXO01000156.1 GCA_001872995.1 Bacteroidetes bacterium CG2_30_32_10
TTATCGGACATCTAAAAACAGACTTTAGAATGGCTCAAAACTATTTCTTAGGTGAAACTGGTACACAAATCAATGCTTTTATGGCTGCAACTGCTTGGAATTTGAAAAAAATGATGGAAATTTTAAAAGAAAATTTCTTGTATCATTTTTTCTTTAATTTTTTTCAATGGAATTTTTACCAAAATAGATTCAAAATCAACCAAAATTAGCTTTTATAAGGAGCAACTAAATAAAACATAAATTTTTCATCACTCCGCTAAAAGTTTTGCAATTAAATCGTCCGTTTGTTGCGTATATCTTAAATAATAAGAGCCCGTCCCAGGCCCATAAAATCCAGTTCTAATTTTTCTAATCTTTCCTTTTTTATCTATAAAAATGGTGGTGGGGTAAGACATGATGTGGTTTAACATAGGCAATGATTTTGCTGTGGTAATTTTATCGGCTTTACCAGCAATTAAAAAATCATAATCAGCATTAAAAAATGTTTTAATTTTAATAATATTTTGTTTAGCAATTTCAAAATTATCGGTTTTATCAAAAGATAGGGCAATAATTTCTAATCCTTTGTCATGGTTTTTATTATAGAGTTGAGTTAGGTAGGCGGTTTCGTCTTTACAATTAGGGCACCATGGTCCCATAATGTTTACAATAATCACTTTGCCTTCATATTTTTTATCTGTTAGTGAAACATTATCTCGATTGATGTTCGGAAATGTAAAAGCTAATTCGGTAAAACCATCTTTTAAAAAAGTTAATGAATCGGGGTTGGTAAGTTCAAATGCTTCATTTCTAATGGCTACCCATGGTTCTTCCCAATGTGTGCCCGACCAAAAAGTGCCAATTAAAGAATCGTTTTTAATGATTGCCTTAAACAAAAACAAATGTGACCCATCGAAGCAAGACAAATAAACGCTATCGCCATAAACATTGCCCTCTAAAAACCGATAATCACCAGTTTCTGTCATAAAGGTCCCTGTTAAATAATCATCATCTTGTTGAAACTGTCCAATAGATTGATAATGATTTTCAGGATTGTTTTTGCTAAAATCTACTTCCCATTTTCCTGAAATATTGGTAACGGGCTTATTTGCATTATCTGGTTTTACAAAACGAGGAGAATTTCCATGATTAGCAATAAAAGGGATATAATATTCTTTTCCTTCTTTGTACCAATTGCCTTTTATTGTGGTTGAATTTATGATAGTTCCTTCAAACCAAGAGTTAAAAACAGGGTCATGAATACTGATTTTATCATTAACGATGTTCACAGACTTTGCTAAAATCTTTTCATCTGCGTTAGAAAATTCTACTCGATACAACGTATCAATTTTGGTTAGTGCAAAGTTGATAGGAACAAAATTGGTTTCTGATAATTGAAAGTTCATGTGCCAACTTCCTTCCACAAGGTTTTTGTTTTTGTTAATTTCTTGATTTGGCAAATCACCGGAGCAAGAAATTAATATACTTAGTAATAAAAGAGATAAGATTTTTTTCATCTTGACGAAAGTAAATAAAAAATAGAGTGTTCAAAAGGAGTTATTCACTTTTCTCAAAACAAGATTAAAAGATTAATACTACTTTTATAAATTATAAAATATATACAATGAAAAAAACGCTATTCTTGATATCATTATTAGTTAATGGTGTTTTATTTGCTCAAATTCCAGCTTATTACAGTAATGTAAACTTAACATTAACAGGGATGGCATTAAAAGCAGAATTAGCACAAAAAATAACCAATACACATACCTCTTTACTACAATATGGTGATATTTGGAGTACACTACAACAAACAGATTTAGATCCTACCAACTCCAATAATGTGTTATTGATTTATGGGTATAATGATGGAGACGGAAATCCAACAACAGATAGAACAAGAAATAAAAATAATTATAGTGGAAACATTGGTGACTGGAACCGCGAACATGTCTATGCTCAATCTTTAGCAACACCTAACTTAACTACATCTTCTCCAAACGCTGGGACAGATGCACACCATTTACGTTCATCAGATGTTCAAATGAATGGTGACAGAGGCAATCGAGAATTTGCCACAGGAAGTGGAAATGCTGGAAATGTTGGAGCCAACTGGTATCCTGGGGATGAATGGAAGGGTGATGTTGCCAGAATGATGATGTACATGTATTTAAGATATCCAACACAATGTTTGCCAACCAATGTTGGTGTTGGAAGTTCAGTCGCTATCGATCCTTCGATGATAGATTTATTTTTACAATGGAATGCTGCTGATACGGTTTCTCTTTATGAAAAAAATAGAAACAATCTTTTAGAAACCATACAAGGAAATAGAAATCCTTTTATTGATAATCCTTATCTAGCAACAATTATCTGGAGTGGAACCCCAGCTCAAGATACTTGGAATATTACTTTTGTTAAGGAAAAGCAAATAAATAATTTTTTTACTATTTATCCCATACCAAGCAATGGCACAATTACCCTTAACTTTTTAAAAGCAGAAAAAATAACAAGTATTAAACTTTACAATTTATGTGGGCAAATACTTCGTGAAGAAATTAATCCATCAATAATCAATCAAGAGTTCATTGTTAAGGATTTGCCAAAAGGGTTATTGTTTCTAACAATTACCTCCAATCAAACAACTAGTACAAAGAAAATTATTGTCAATTAAGAAATAGTAAGTAAAATAAAAAACAAAACCCGCAACTGTGAGTTTTGTTTTTATGATGATGCTACTATTTGTAAAAATTATTAAAAATCGTGTTTTGTAATTAATTGTTCCCTATTTCTCTTATTATTTTGATAAAACAAAGTTGGATTTCTAATGTTTTTCTAATGATGTAAGAGGTTAATTGATTGTGAGGTATTGGTTATTATTAAGGTGGGTTCTAAAAATTGATTCGCATCAAAATTTTCATAGTTTTTTAGAGACAATGAAAATTTTTGAAACACTATCTGGATTCCGTCAGCTGACGGATGAAGCAGTATATGAAAAACTATGAAAACCCAATGGGAGCAAAGATAACAAACAATCTAACTGCGTTATATTTTTTTATCTTATCGAAAACGAATATCCTACCACAAAAGTTCTATTGATAGTTGCTGTGTAATATAAAGAACTGCTATTAAAAGATTCGTAAAATTGTTCGCGTTTTGAGGAAAGTAAATTCTGTATCGTAAAACTAATGTTGTGAGCTTTTTTCTCTCCTAATTTTTTAGATAATTTAAAATTTAACGAATGAAACGGCATGTTGTAAATATCTGGAATTCTGGAAATTCCGACTATTGCTAAACTTTTACCTTGAACATGATAGGATAAATTCACATCAATCCCTTTGTCAAAATTTTCGTAACCAATAAATGAATTAATTAAATAGGGAGCCTGACCTTGAAATTTGCGTATTTTTTTAATAGTCTCATCACTTCTAGCCTCTTGTAACCTACCTAAATATTCAGCTTCATCCATGCCTACTTCTGATTTAGTAAGGGTAATGTTGCTGCCAACAATAAAGTTTTCAAGTTTTTTAGAAATAAAATCTATTTTTTTCTTTACTTCCAATTCAACACCTAAAACTGTTGCTCGTTCTATGTTTCTAGGTGTAATGTCATTCGGTGTTGATGCACCGTAAGCTACGATTTCAATAGGATTTCTAAAAAATTTGTAAAAGCCACTTATCGAAATAATATCGCTTGAACCCATAAATTTTTCAAATCGCAAATCATAATTATCAATTTTGGTTTCCAGTAAATCAAGATTTCCAATAAAAGTTCGTTGCGTTATAGGGTCGTATATTTGTGCTAACGATTTTTCTTTAAACGATGGGCGAGCTAATGTTTTACTGTAGTTTGCTCTAATGTTAAAATCTTTAAATAGTGTATAAACAATACTCACTGCTGGTAATAAGTCCAATTCGTTTAAAATTATAGCATCTTTTAAATAATCCTCAGGTTGGTTGGCGGCTTGTTTTTGCCCAGTATATTGTATGGTAGCTTTTTCTATTCTTGCACCATAAATAATTTTTAGTAAAGAATCTAGGGGCAACTCATTCATTAAATAACCTGCAGTTATATTTATTTTTGCCGAAAAAATACTAGATGAATCAATAGCTCCTACCGCATAATATCCTTTTGGGATAACCGTACTGGTGTTGATTAAATTTTCATCAAAAAAAACTTCGTTTGGATTTCCAGCGTAAGTCATTCCTGCACCAATATGGTTAAAGGAATATGCCACCACATCAAAATCTCGTTGTTTGTAAACGTAGTTAAATCCTAGTTTTATTTTACTTTCTAAACCCGACCATTGTTTAATATTCTTAGTTAAATCAGCTTTACTGTTTAAATTTCTTTCTTCTAAATTTCGATAGGTTCTATTTACCCCACCACCTTGACCACCATCCATCGTGTAAACATTGTTGGCGTTTACTGTATAAAATGTTTGACGTAAATCGGGCTCCCTGTTTATGGCTAATGATGGTGAAATAGCAACTTTTAAAGTTGTGCTTTCATTAAATTGATGTGTGGATTGAAGTAGTAAATTGGTAATGCTTCGTTGGTTATAATAAAGAATAGTTTTGTCAAGATTTGTCCCAGCCACATTCGATTCTTCCCCCGATTCTTGAAAAAGTTTAGAAGCAGTTTTAATTCCATTTTGATTATGTAATATCGTTAAAGAATAACTACTTTTCTTTCTTTTTAACGATCCACTTAATAAAGTGTTCCACATTACTTCAACAGTTCCAATAGTACCTGAATCTTTTTCAAAAATTGATAATGCATAACTATTTTTATCGTTATCTTTATAACTTCTATTAAAAACCACATCATCGTAAAGGGTATAATTAGTTTTGTATCCTAGTGTAGCTACAAAACCATAAGTATTTTTCTCTCTTTTATATTGATTTCCAAAGCTCAAACTAATATTGTGATTCAGAAAACTATTGGTTTTAATGGTTGCCATTTCTTTATCAAATAATTTGGTAAATTTTTCTATCGTAGTATTTGCTGTTGGAGATGTAAAAAGCGAAGGAATTTGTTCTTTTTTACTAAAAGGTAACTCCTTATCATTGGCACCCATTGCAAAAACATCCGCACTACTTCCGTTAAAGGATAAAAAATCAGAACGTAAATTCATTGCAGGATTATAACCAAAAGAAATGGAACCTTCATAGAAACATTGTTCAGGAAAATCTTTAGTAACAATATTAACCATTCCGCCTGTAAAATCTCCTGGCAAATCGGGTGAAAAAGTTTTATAAACAATAATATTGTCGATTACATTGGTCGAAAAAATATCCACTTGTACGGCATTTTTATCAGGGTCTAAACCTGGAATAG
>MNXO01000125.1 GCA_001872995.1 Bacteroidetes bacterium CG2_30_32_10
TTTTGTATGCTTTAGCCTATATTTAGGGATTATTGCATGTTTTTTTAACAAGAATACATTATTAACAAAAGGAATAGACATGAAAAAACTTATCTTATCAGCTATTGTGATATTAATGTCATATATTAATGTTTTTTCACAACAAGATGCGATATATTCGCAATATATGTTTAATCAATTAGCTATCAATCCTGCTTATGCCGGTATTAGAGAAGTGATTACAGGAACACTAATACACAAAAGTCAGTGGGTTAATATGCCTGGAGCCCCCTCAACACAAACTCTTTCTATGGATGCCCCCATAACAAGAGAAAAAGTTGGTGTGGGATTGGTTTTAACAAACGATAGAGTTGGCATAATCAGAAATACAGGATTATATGCTTCTTATGCTTATAGAATTGAGATTAGCAAAAAGAGTGTATTGTCTATGGGCTTGCAAGCTGGTTTTTCTCGCATTAAAGCCAATCTTACTGATGTTATTTACGCTCCTGATAATAACACTATAGACCCTGTTTTTGGAAAAGACATCAAACAATTTACTCCTAACTTTGGTTTTGGTTTATATTACACTTGGGATAAGCTATATGTGGGACTTTCTTCTCCTCATTTACTTCGTAAATCGTTATTCAGCAAAAACGATTTATATGGATATAGGCAAAACCAACATATTTTCTTATCTTCTGGTTATTCTTTTGATGTTAATAATGATATTCAAATTAATCCTTCTACTTTAATAAAATTTGTAAAAGGAGCTCCGTTGCAATTCGACATTAATGCAATGGTAGTGTATTTAGAAAAATACTCCTCAGGTCTTTCTTTTAGAAGTGGAGATTGTTTGAGTCTTTTTCTAGAATTTCAAGCCAATAAAGACATTCATATTGGATATGCTTTTGATTATAGTATTACTAAAATAAGAAAATACAATGCTGGTAGCCATGAGCTTATGTTTAGATACGATTTTAATAAAATAAAACCTATATCAATGCATAAGTACAAATAAAAAATCAAAACCAATAGTTGGGGACACAGGCAATAGATATCGCATATTTTAGAGTAAACCCATTAAAATTGGCAAAAATAAATTATTTTGACAACATTCACCTTAGTAGTACTAAAGCGTCATAAAATTGCAACCGATTGCCATATTTTGTGATTTAAAAAGCGGCAAGCAATAAATCAATGTTTTGGTAAGGAAGATTAAAATAATTTCCAATAGTTTTATTGGTAAGAATGCCATTATACAGATACAAGCCATTACGAACGCCGGAATCATTTTTAAGAATTCCTTCTACACCTCCTTCTTCGGCAATTTTTAAAAGAATAGTTGCAAAAATATTGCTAAGTGCGTAAGAAGCAGTATGAGCAACACGAGAAGCGATATTTGGAACACAATAATGCACTACTCCATATTTCATAAATATAGGTTCTGCATGATTAGTTATGTGAGAGGTTTCAAAACATCCTCCTTGGTCGATGCTAACATCAACAATGACAGCACCAAATTTCATTTGCTGCACCATATCTTCACTAACAATGCAAGGGGTTCTTCCTTCTGGTGAATGAATCGCCCCAATAACCACATCTGCAGTTCTTAAGGATTTAAGTAACACTTTTGGTTGAAAAATCGAAGTGTATATTCTTGCATTAAGGTTATTTTGTAAGCGTCTGAGTTTATATATAGAATCATCAAATACTTTAACACTAGCGCCAAGCCCCATAGCAGCACGAGTAGCGAACTCTCCAACTGTACCAGCACCTAAAATAATTACATCTGTAGGAGTTATTCCCGAAAAACCTCCTAACATTTTGCCTTTGCCGTATTCTGGATGACACAAATATTCGGATGCTATTAAAATAGAGGTATTTCCCGCAATTTCGCTCATCGAACGCACGACAGAATATATATTTGTTTTGTCTTTAATGTATTCAAATGCAATAGCAGTGGTTTTTTTTGAAGAAAGTTTTTTAAAAAAATCCGCATTTTGTGCCGTAAATTGCAAAGAAGAAATAATTGTTTGCTTAGATTTAAGCATTTCAATTTCTTCATAAGATGGTGGAGCAACTTTGAGAACAATATCGGCTTTATAAACTTCTTCGGGGGAGTGCACAATATTAGCACCTGCTTCATTATATTCTAAATCGTAAAAATGGGCATCTTTACCTGCATCGGCTTCCATAATGACCTTGTGACCATTTTGAATTAACAAAGCAACTCCATCGGGCACAAGTGCAATTCTTTTTTCTTGAAAAGAGGTTTCCTTAGGAACACCTATTGAAATATTGGTTTTTTGTTTTTTAATTTCAAGCATTTCCTCTTGAGGAAATAATTTGGTACTGGTACCAAAAGAAATGTATTTTTCTGTATCGGCTATCATTTTTTTGGGTAGTTGAATTTAATCCTAATCAAAAAATTATACTCCTAATTCCATTATTTTCTTTAATAGTCAAAGATACAAAATCTTTTGGTAATAATGGAGCAATTTTTTCGGGCCATTCAATAAAGCAATAATTCCTACTGTAAAAGTAATCTTCATATCCCATATCATATACTTCCGCTATTGTTTTAATGCGATAAAAATCGAAGTGGTATATTTTGCCATATTGATTAGCTTTATATTCATTAACAATTGCAAAAGTGGGGCTATTCACAATATCTTTCACTCCCATATATTTACAAATTGCTTTAATAAAAGTGGTTTTACCCACACCCATCAATCCATAGAAAGCAAATATTCTGTTTGTTGCATTAAAGGTATTAAATACTTTCTGAGCTGCAAAATCGATATCCAAAATGGTTTTACATTCAATAATATCAGTCATATCAGTATATTTAAAATTGAATTTATTTGGGAGACAAGGTTATAAATGGAATCAGCATTTCTTCCATAGAAACGCCACCATGCTGAAAAGTGTTTTTGTAAAAATTGGCATAATAACTATAGTCGTTTGGATAAACAAAAAAATTATTTTCTTTTGCAAAAACATAAACCGAACTCATATCGAGTTTAGGTAAGAATACTTCGCCTGGTTTAAGAACCTCAAATACATCTTTTTGCGAATATTGAAGGCATTTGCCTGTTTTATAACGCAAATTGGTGTTTGTATTTTTATCTCCTACAATTTTCGTAGCATTGTTTACTTTAATAGAGCCGTGATCTGTAGTAACAATAAGACGTACTTTTTTGGAAGATAAATATTTAATGATATCGAAAAGAGTAGAATGCTCAAACCAAGACAATGTCAAAGAACGGTAAGCAGATTCGTCTTCTGCCAGTTCCCTTATAACAGCCATATCGGTACGTGAATGAGAGAGCATATCCACAAAATTATAAACAATCACATTTAATTTATTATTCATAATATTGGGCATATTTTCGAGTAACTTTTTGCCAGTTGAAAGTTTGAGAACCTTGTGATACGAATGTTTAATATTGATACCCCATCGTTTTAAATGTTCATTTATCAACTCAGCTTCATGTTGATTTTTAGTACCCTCTTCGTCTTCGTCTAACCAAAGCATAGGATATTTTTTTTCTATCTCGGTTGGCATAAGACCTGCAAAAAATGAATTTCTTGCATATTGTGTTGCCGTAGGTAAAATACTAAAATAAATATCATCTGATTCTACCCTGTAATATTCCTCAAAAACTGGTTGCAAAGTCTTCCACTGGTCGTATCGCAAATTGTCAATAACAAATAAAAACACAGGAATATCATCCTCTAAAAGCGGTAATATGTTTTGTTGAAAAGCAGTGTTAGACATTACAGGTGTTGAAGGGGCTTTTCCTCTAAACCAATCAACATAATTTACACTAATAAATTTAGAAAACATTTTGTTGGCTTCATTTTTCTGAGAAACTAACAAGCTTTGTACACTCGAATCATTAGACTTATCGAGCTCAATTTCCCAATAAACTAATTTTTTGTAGATATTTATCCAATCTTTGTGAGTTAGCCTATTATTTAAAGATAAACTAATGCTTCTAAATTCTTGTTGATATACAGATAAGGTTTTTTCGCTGATTAATTTTTTTGTTTCTAAATTTTTCTTTATAGATAGGAGTATTTGATTTGGATTAACTGGTTTTATAAGATAATCTGATATGCTTGAACCAATAGCATCCTCCATTATTGACTCTTCTTCATTTTTAGTTATCATTACCACGGGTAAATTGGGATATAAATTTTTAACCACAGAAAGCACTTCCAAACCTGACATACCAGGCATATTTTCATCTAGAAACACGATATCATAATGATTTACATTAATTTTATCCAAAGCTTCATTCCCATTATTTGTAGTGTCCACGATGTATCCTTTTTCTTGTAAAAAAAGAATATGTGGTTTCAACAAATCCATTTCATCATCAGCCCATAAAATTGTTATTTTTTCCATAGAAATATCATAAATTTATTGTAAAATTGAATTTCAAAAATTAAAATACAAATTTAACAATTGTGAAACATATTTTATCTAATAAACGCAAAATATTTAACGACCCTGTTTATGGGTTTATAACTATTCCAAATGAATTAATTTTTGATTTAATTGAAAATCCATACTTTCAAAGGTTAAGAAGAATAAAACAACTAGGTTTAACACATTTAGTATATACAGGGGCAATACACACTCGTTTTCAGCATGCTATGGGAGCTATGCACCTAATGATGCAAGCTGTCGAAACACTTAATGCTAAGAATTATCAAATAACTGAAGAAGAAGAAAATGCCCTTTATATTGCAATATTACTTCACGACATTGGGCATGGTCCATTTTCTCATGCTTTAGAAAACTCAATTGTACATCATATTACCCATGAGGATTTATCTGAAATCTTTATGAATAAACTAAATGAAACTTTTAATGGAAAACTTTCCATTGCTATTGACATATTTAATAATACTTATTCTAAAAAATTCTTACATCAATTGGTATCAAGCCAATTAGATATGGATAGACTAGACTATCTTATGCGAGATAGCTATTTTACTGGCGTTTCGGAAGGAGTTATTGGTTACGATAGAATTATTAAAATGCTTTCTGTCGTTAATGATGAACTTGTTATTGAATCTAAAGGCATTTATTCTATCGAAAAGTTTATTATTTCACGTAGATTAATGTACTGGCAAGTTTACCTTCATAAAACTGTTATTGCTGCAGAAATATTATTAGTTAAAATATTGAAAAAGGCAAAAGAATTAGCTCAAACTGGAGATATTTTATTCGCAACTCCTGCATTAAAAGTATTTTTGTATAATAAATTTTCAAAAAAGGACTTCTATGATGATATAAATACGCTAAATGCTTTTGCGGAGCTTGATGATAACGATATTTTTGCTTCTATAAAAGCATGGACTTACCACGAAGACATAATTTTGAGCAAGCTTTGCAAAAATTTAGTTAATCGGAATTTATTTAAAATTGAATTACAAAACCAGCCTTTCCCAATAGAAAAAATAAACAATTTGAAAAAAATAATTCAAAAGAATATGGCGATTAATATAAATGACATAGATTATTTTTTCTTTGAAGGTACAATAACCAATAGTGCTTATGATTTTGGAAAAGACCATATTAATATTCTGTTTAGTAACGGCGAACTCATTGATATATCGGAAGCATCAGACCAGCTAAACACAGCAGTTCTGTGCAAATCAGTTACCAAACATTATATATGTTACCCCAAAAACATAGAGAATCTAACCTCTTAAATTCATTTTATTTATTTAATAATTAATATTACCTTGCAACACTTTTTTTGAAAATATTAGCTACAATGTTAATTAAATATACCGCACAACAAATTGCCGAACTTCTCAATGGTAAAGTTGAAGGAAATAAAGAAGAAACAATTGAAAGACTCTCTAAAATTGAAGAAGGTATTAAGGGTTCTTTAACATTTCTTGCAAATCCCATCTATACCCATTGTATATATAGCACTCGTGCATCTGTTATTATTGTAAATAAAGATTTTATTGCGGAACAACCAATTACAAGCACTTTAATTCGAGTTGAAAATGCCTATCAAGCATTCGCAAAGCTTTTAGAAACCTACAATCAAATTAAACTAAATAAAGTTGGCATTTCAAATTTGGCTTTTATTAACAAAACAGCAACTATAGGCGAAAATGTTTACATTGGCGAATTTGTTTTTGTTGGAGAAAATGTAAAAATTGAAAAAAATTCAAAAATATATCCCAATACATACATAGGCGATAATACTTCTATAGGCGAAAACACTACGCTGTTTGCTGGTGTTAAAGTTTATTCAGATAATATCATTGGTAGTAATTGCAACTTACACGCTGGAGTGGTTATTGGTGGCGATGGTTTTGGTTTTGCTCCTCAAAGCGAAAGCAATTATATGAAAATTGCCCAAACTGGAAATGTAATCATTGAAGATGAAGTTGAAATTGGAGCAAATACTACCATAGATAGAGCTACTCTTGGCTCAACCATTTTGCACAAAGGAGTTAAACTCGACAACCTTATACAAATTGGTCATGGTGTTGAAATAGGCGAAAATACCATTGTTGTTGCTCAAACTGGCATTGCTGGTTCTGCAAAAATTGGAAAAAATTGTGTTATTGCAGGTCAAGTAGGAATTGTTGGTCATATTACTATTGCAGATAATGTTAAAATAGCAGCCCAATCTGGTGTTGGCTCTAGTATTAAAAATGAAGACCAAACGGTTCAAGGCTCTCCCGCTTTTGAAATTAGAGCATATAAAAAATCGTATATCCATTTTAAAAATTTTAATAAAATTAAAAACAAAATTGACGAATTAGAAAAAATAATCAACGAATTGCAGCAAAAACAAATCATTTGATTATTTTATTTTCTGCAAACCAATGAAATTGAATGAATTTTTAAATATAAAATACCAATAGGCAAAATATTTTATCAAATATGATTATTTTTAAGGCATACTTGCCTTCCAAAAAGGCAGTAGATGACAATTAAATAAAAATAAAGAAAATAAACAGATGAAAGAAAAACAAAAAACAATCGCATCGCCAGTATCCATTTCAGGAATTGGATTACATACTGGCAAGGAAGTTGAAATTACTTTTAAACCAGCACCCGAAAACCATGGGATTAAATTTAAAAGAATAGACCTTGAAAACCAACCTATCATTGATGCCAATATTGACAATGTTGTAGATACATCTAGAGGCACAAGCATAGAAAAAAATGGACATAGAATTTCTACCGTTGAACATACTCTTGCTGCAATATCTGGTTTAGATATCGACAACATCCTTATAGAAATTAATTGCTCAGAAACTCCTATTTTAGATGGCAGTTCGAAACTTTATATTGATGCACTCAAAAAAGCGGGCATTACTGAACAAAACGCTGAAAGAGAATACATTGAAATCAAAGAAACGATCACTTACTTTGATAAAGATAAAAAAGTGGAAATGTATATTATTCCTGACGATAAATTCAGCATATCGGTTATGGTTGATTACGAAACAGAAGTTTTGGGCTGTCAGCAAGCTACTCTTGAGAATATTGCTGATTTTGAAAACGAAATCTCTACATGCCGCACCTTTGTTTTCCTTCACGAACTTGAATATTTATACAATAACGGATTGATTAAGGGTGGGGATCTGAATAACGCCATCGTATTTGTAGATCACGTTATTACTGACGAAGAACACACCAAATTAGCGGCAATATTCAATAGACCTAAAGTTTCTGTGTTGAAAGAAGGAATATTAGATAATGTACAACTTCACTTCAGCAACGAGCCTGCCAGACATAAACTTTTAGATGTTGTTGGTGATTTAACTTTACTCGGAAAAAGGATTAAAGGCAGAGTGATTGCTAACCGTCCAGGACATCAGTCAAATGTTTTATTTGCAAAAAAAATTAAACAAAGTTCAAACTTTGTTAAAAGTAAAATCGATTATCAAGTTTATGATTCTAACATTCCCCCATTATATGATATTAATCAGATAATGAAAATATTACCTCATAGACCTCCTTTCCTATTAATTGATAAGATTTTAGAAATGAGTGCTGAGCATGTAGTAGGTTTAAAAAATGTTACGATGAATGAACCATTCTTTGTAGGACATTTTCCTCAAGAACCTGTGATGCCTGGCGTGCTATCAATAGAAGCGATGGCTCAAACTGGCGGAATACTTGCTCTTAGCACCGTACCAGACCCCGAAAATTACCTTACTTTGTTTATGAAAATTGACAATGTGAAATTTAAAAATAAAGTTTGTCCTGGTGATACCATTATTTTCAGATTAGAATTAATAACTCCTATCCGAAGAGGAATTTGCCACATGCGCGGCATTGCTTATGTAAATAAAAAAATTGTGATGGAAGCCGAAATGATGGCTCAAATTATAAAGAAAATTAAATAACTTAATCACTTACATTATGAATCAACCCTTAGCTTATGTTCATCCACAAGCAAAAATAGCCAACAATGTTGTTATTGAACCTTTTGTAACTATCCACAAAAATGTAGTAATTGGTGAAGGAACTTGGATTGGTTCAAATGTAACCATTATGGAAGGTGCTCATATTGGAAAAAATTGCAAAATTTTTCCTGGAGCAGTCATATCAGCAGTTCCTCAAGATTTAAAATTTAATGGCGAAGACACTACGGTTACCATAGGCGACAACGTTACTATTCGAGAGTTTGTAACTGTAAATCGCGGTACTAAAGCCAGTCTCGAAACGGTAGTGGGCAACAATTGCCTTTTAATGGCTTATGTTCATATTGCTCACGATTGTTTTGTTGGCAACAATTGCATACTTGCCAATGGAGTTACCCTTGCTGGTCATATTAAAATTGATGATTATGCTATTATTGGCGGATTATCAGCAGTGCATCAATTTGTTAATATTGGTGCCCACGTGATGATTTCTGGTGGTTCGCTGGTAAGAAAAGATGTTCCGCCTTATACCAAAGCTGCTAGAGAGCCACTTTCTTATGTTGGCATTAATTCTGTTGGACTAAGAAGAAGAGGTTTCACTCCTGAAAAAATAAAAGAAATTCAAGATATTTATCGTATTATTTATTTACGTGGATACAACGTATCACAGTCTTTAGGAATTATTGAAGCCGAAATGCCTGCTACTTCTGAAAGAGATGAGATTATTTCTTTTACTAATAATTCAAGTAGGGGTATTATGAAAGGATACTCTAGAAACGAAAAATAAAAAAGCGTTTTAGAAGAACCAAAACGCTTGAAATATTTTTAAATTATTACATTATTCAAACAAACGAGGAGTCTTAGGTGTTTCTCTTGATTTGTTTATGCCACCAAAGGAAGTAGAAATCATTATTTCGTGAGAACCACCGCCATAAGTTCTGATTTTACCAATGGTATAGTCATAAGAATAACCAACTTTAACTTCTTTATTTATCTGATATGCCAATAAAAACACTATTGAAGAACTAGTTCTATATGACAAACCGCCCCAAAGCATTTTGTTATAACACACCAATGTATTAATATCCAGTTGTGTCGTGTACAAAGTGCTTTTTAATAATACATAAGGTACTAAAAAAAATTCATCATTAATATCAAATTTATATTTGCCATATAAATAATAATGTCTTGGACTTTTTGTGAGCGAAGAACGATTAACACCTCTATCAAGGTGAGACGAAGCAATTCCAACCGCATAACCATCGTTGGAATTTAATTCAGCACCAAAATTAAAATCGGGTTTAATGCTACTCTGTTTGTTTTGAAATGCATAAGGGTCTGTTTCGTCATCTACTTTTAATTTGGTACCGTCTATTGATGTATTAATAAAACCAACGCCTAAACCTAAATTTAAACCCAAACCTGGTTGCAATTCTATAAGATAAGAATACATTGCTTTAAAATTAAGCGTTCTCTCATATCCAACCTTATCGTGTATAAGTGATAAGCCAATTCCGCCAAACAATTTGTCTATATAGGTACTCCCATTAATAAATTGTGTTGATGGAGCGCCTGCAAAACCAATCCATTGCTGGCGACCTATCAAAGTTGCCTTAATATCGCCACTGGTTCCAATAGCTGCAGGATTAAAAGACATTTCATTATACACATAATGACTAACACTAATATCGTTTTGCGAATACCCAACATAAGGTATTATAAAACAAACTATTATTAAGAGTAAATTTATCTTTTTCACCTGTATATTTTTTAAATTTTTTACTTTAAAGTCAGATATAATACTTTGTATTTTATACTTTTATCTAAAAAAGTGATTATATTGATTATACGTAAAATAAATATATTTGTTTTCTTTTATCTATCAGTTATTTAATAAACTTTTGGCTTCCTTTATTGTTATTTTCTTTCCATTGTTATAAGCAACAATAAACGAATCGTAACCTAAATTTTTGAGCTGTTGCTGAATTTTTACGGCTGCCTTAAAATCAGTAAAGCTGCCTACAGAGTATCTGTGAAATCCATCTCCTTCAAAAGAATAGTTTATTTGTTCGCCGGTATTTCCTTTAATTCTGTTATAATAATTAGAATTAACAGGGGTTCGGGTTGCAATAAACTGCACTCTATATTCAACGCCATCTTTAAATTTAATATTTAAGCTGCCATCCAACACATTGTTGTTGTTAGTTACATAATTATTATTAATTAAATCAAAGTTTTTAGTCAAATCAATTTTATCAATACCACTATTTTTAGAAAATGAATAATAGGAAGCAAAATCTTGATAACTTTTGAGTAACTGAAAAGTGGTTCGTCTGTTTTTTTGATTATCGTCTTCAGTTTTAGCATTTTTAATAGCCAAATCATTTTCTCCATGACCAATTGGAGCGAGCTTATCTTTGCTAACACCCTTGTAAATAAGGTAATTAACCACTGCATTTGCTCTTTTGTATGACAAAATTAAATTATAGTCATCACTTCCAATAGCATCCGTATAAGCATTTATTACGATGTATTGCTTGGTTTCTTTAAGGAAATCAATCAGTTTATCCAATTCGGTTTTCGATTCAGCCCTTAAATCCCATTTATTAAAATCCCAATAAATATTTTTTATTTCGTATTCTTTTGTTTTAGGCACTTTAAGCACTTCAAGGTTTACCGTTTTGTCATTTGTTTTGGTTATTTCTTTAACATCAAGCGAATCTTCATAGTATTTGAAAGTTTTCAATTCGGTTAAATAATCGGCATCAACTACTATAATGGTATATTTAACTTCAGGGTCTTTGTCTCTAAAAATATAATCACCATTATTGTCAGACAAGGTATTATCTTTAGAACCATCATCACCAATGCAAATAACTTTTAATTTACTCAACACCTTACTTTTGGTTTTTTCTCTTACATTCCCTTTAATGTCATAAAGTTTTTTTATGCTTTTAAAAGAATATATATCGTCTTGTCCAGTTTTGTTGAGTTCATTTTGTCTATTGCTCGAAAACCACCCATTTTCTTTAGATCCAACTTCTCTTAAAGTTATTCCAAAATCATCGGCAGACGAATTGATGGGGCTACCCAAATTAACAGGCTCCGAAAAATTGCCTTGCGCATCAATTTTAGACAAATAAATATCGAAACCACCCATCCCCGTGTGCCCAATAGAAGAAAAATACAACAATGAATCTCCATAAATAAAAGGATATGCATCGGTATAAGGGGTATTAATTTTAGGTCCTAAATTAATTGGAATATGACTCCAAATGCCATTTTCGCGTTTCAACATCCAAATATCTTCAGAGTTACTAATACTACCAGGCATATTTGAAACGAAAAACAGGGTATTTCCATCTTCAGAGATACTAGGATGGATAATTTCGTTTACTTCGCTACTATATCCTTCAAACAAAACAGGGTCAGACCAAGTGTTTGTTAAATCATTGTAAATGGAAGTATAAATATTACAGGTATTTCTTTCGTATTTTAATCCGTTGCATTGGGTAAAGTAAGCCGTTTTTTCTTTGGCATTATAAGTAAAAAAAGCATCGTTGTATGGCGTATTCAAGCCTTGCAAAATATCTGGGGTTCCCCATTTTTTAGTTTTAGTGTCGAAAAGAACTTCGTAAATATCTGTATATGCCAAACCAGTTGCCTTATCTATTTTCTTGGAACTGCTCAAACCAGTTGTAGAATATGCTACCCTTGTTTTAAAAGCTGATGGAGTGGTTATCCAATATAAAAAATCATAAGTAACATTATACGTCAAATCCCATTGATTGGCATATTTTTTATTGTCTTTGTCATTTGGATATAACACCGCAGATAAAATAGGAAAATAATATACCCCATATTCAGAGCCATCGGTATTCATTGTAACCTCATTTTTTACCTCATATTCAGGCAATTTGTTTTTGCTTAAAATACCATAATTCGCACAATCGAGAAAATGCTTGGCATCCAAATCGCTGGGGTCTTCTTTCAAACGTTCTTCCATATATTTAATCGCCTCACCATATTTGCCAGAACGAATCAACATATCACCCAAATACATATCCACTTCAGTTGAATTGTTGCCCAACGATTTTGAGCTAATATACTCAATACTCGCAAGGTTGTAATTTCCCGTTTTCCGATAACATTCTCCTAATTGAAAATGAACATACGATTGTATTTCCGTATTCACTTTCTTTTTCTTCAGAATACCTTTGTATGTAGGAATAGCTTCGGAAAAAGAGCCGTGTTTGAACATAGTATCAGCATTGGCTGTAATACTTTGAGCAATGGATAAGTTTGAAATTAAAATTCCAAATAGCGCGACGATAGTTATTAGTTTTCTCATTGTTTAATATCAATTATTGTTACAGCTCCTTTCAATACTGTGGATATTTTATTCAAATCCTTTACTTTTAATATGTAATAGTAAGTACCTGGAGATACTTTTTGTCCGTGATATTTTCCATCCCATCCTTTGGTACCAACAAATAAAGTTTGTCCCCAACGGTTAATAATAGTTAAATCCATCCCTTCGAGGAAAACATCATTTATTCCATCACCATTAGGAGTAAAGGCATTGGGTATTGATTTTAATGTAATTAATATTGGATATTCAACACTCGGACAGCCATTATTAGAAGCAATACAGTAAACCCATGTAGAATCATTGGTTATTTTATCCGTTTTAAATATATTACTTGGTCCCGATTGAGCCCTATACGCATCTACATTTACACTATCTATGTAAAAGTCATAATTAGTATAATTTTCAGGATAAGCAGTAAATGTAATAGTTTGACCCGAATAAATAAAGTTGCCCTGTTTATCAGAAGTAAGCACTACCCAAGGAGTTGGTGTAGCTCTAATATCAACCGTATCAACCGAAATACAACCAGTTACATTAGAAGTTACCGTAAGAATATACCTTGTAAGCGTATCCGTTGGAAATATCAATGGATTCGGTTCATTTGTATCCATTCCTGGAGGTATTGATATCCAATGATAATTATAAACATTTGGAATAGGGAATGGAGTTCCACCAAGCTCATAATTGTTCCCAAAACAAATCTGAGCATCAAGTCCAGCATTAGCAGGTGGTATATCTACAATTACATTCACAGTATCATAAACGGTACAATAAGGTATATGGGTACTATCAACAACTATAAGACAATAGGTAGTAGATATCAAAGGATTAACCGTTGGATTGGATAATGAAGAATTAAAACCACTTGGTATTGATGTCCATGCATAAGAATAATGAGGTTGTGGAGGACCACCAATTGTGATAGCAATTCCAGAACATATTGTAGTATCATAGCCTGCATTGGTAATTGTTCCATATACAAAAACAGTAACTTGACCTTGCCTTAAGCAACCAGTTATAGTATCGGTTGCTTGTAATACATAAGTTGTAGTATATCTAGGACAAACAGTAGGGTTCTTTTCGTGAGAAAAGACTACGATACCATTCATCCATTGAAATTCGCAATCTGGAAATGCTTCACTTGGTCCTATTTGAATACAATAGCTTTGACAAATCGTAGTATCATTAAGAATTATCGGAACCGATGAATCAACATTCAAAACCACGGAATCCATCGCACTACATCCAATATTACTAGTTACAAATAAATAATAAGTAGTATTTTCAAAAGGTCTTACCCAAGGCATAGCCACTAAAGTATCTGAAATATAGGCATTAGAAGGCACAGCTCTCCACAAATAAGTATAACCTGCAATTGCTGGAGAACCTATTTGAATCGAATCGCTTGGTGGGCAAATAAATGTACTATCCTTTCCTGCATTTATATTAACAAAATCAATTGTTATCACTTGAGAAAGAGTGGTTGTGCAGCCTAAACTATCCACAATCACTGTAATAGTAGTAGTTCGCGTAAGCGTATCCGTAGCAATTGTGTTAATTGAACTATTAGGACCTAATACCGTTGTGCCGCCTACCAACCATTCAAAAGTATTGGTAGGGTCTGTATTTACGGTTAAGGTTATAGAATCGCCTAAACAGATAGAATCGTTAGGTGAATATGTAAGAGTTGCATGAGGTGAAAATGGGTCTAAAAGTTCAATACTATTCACTGCAGGAGGACAAACCCCATGTTCGCTGGTTACAGTAACAGAATATATTCCAGAACCTAAGCTGCCAATTGTTTGTGTGGTTTGCCCAGTACTCCATAAATAGGTATAAGTTCCATTTCCTCCAGAAGCCCAAACTGTAACTTGACCATCAAGAGAAATACAAGTACTTAGTGTATCATCTATAGAAATACTATCAATAACTACAGGTGTATCTATAGTTACCATCATTGAATCTAAGGCAGTACAAGTAGTAACAGAGTCAAAAACATTTAAATAATAAACATCAGAAATTGTAGGCGTAACAACAGGATGTGCCTCCGCTTCATGACCAACAAGTGTTGGGTCGTTATTTAAAGTAGACCAATAATAGCCAAAATGCCCGCTTCCTCCATTTGTTATAGGATTACCTCCTAAAGTGATTGGATTAGAGCCGCACATTATCGTATCGTTTCCTGC
>MNXO01000070.1 GCA_001872995.1 Bacteroidetes bacterium CG2_30_32_10
AGACGTGGCGTATGTGTAAGGGTTTATACTACCACTCCCAAAAAACCAAATTCTGCTATGAGAAAAGTAGCTAGAGTTCGTTTAACAAACGGAAAAGAAGTGAATACTTATATTCCAGGCGAAGGACACAATTTGCAAGAACACTCTATTGTAATGATTAGAGGTGGGAGAGTAAAGGATTTACCAGGTGTAAGATACCATATCATTAGAGGTGCTCTCGATACATCAGGTGTTGATGGTAGAAATCAACGCAGATCGAAATATGGAACCAAAAAACCAAAAGTTAAAGCAGCAGTTAAAAAGTAATAAAAAATATTTATCAAAATATATAAGTTATTAAATCATTTAAACAATGAGGAAATCAACGCCCAAAAAAAGAATAATTCTTCCAGACCCTAAATTTAATGATGTTTTGGTTACGAAGTTTGTAAACAATTTGATGGAAAGAGGTAAAAAGAACGCATCTTATAAAATTTTTTATGATGCGATTGATGTAGTTGCCGAAAAATCAGGTGAAAATGGTTTAGAAGTATGGAAAAAGGCTCTTGTTAATGTTACTCCTTCCGTAGAAGTTAGAAGTAGAAGAATTGGAGGAACTACTTTTCAAATTCCTTCTGAAATTAGACCAGAACGTAAAAGTTCAATTGGCATTAAGTCGCTTATTAGCTATGCACGTAAACGTCACGAGAAGTCAATGAGTCAAAAATTAGCTGGTGAGATTTTAGCAGCAGCTAAAGAAGAGGGTGCAGCTTTTAAAAGAAAAGAAGATACTCATAGAATGGCTGATGCAAATAAAGCATTTTCACACTTTAGATTTTAATTTTAATTAGATAGGTATAATATAAATGTCGAGAGATTTAAAATATACGAGGAATATAGGCATTATGGCTCACATAGATGCGGGTAAAACCACAACTACTGAGCGTATATTATATTATACTGGTATTAATTATAAGTTGGGTGAAGTTCACGATGGTACTGCTACTATGGATTGGATGATACAAGAGCAGGAAAGAGGTATTACTATTACTTCAGCAGCTACTACTACTTTCTGGAAATATAGAAATGAACAATATAAAATAAATATAATAGATACCCCTGGACACGTTGATTTTACTGTTGAAGTAGAAAGGTCTTTACGTGTCCTTGACGGAGCAGTTGCATTGTTTTGTGCAGTTGGTGGTGTAGAACCTCAATCTGAAACTGTTTGGAGACAAGCTGACAAATATTGCGTACCACGCATCTGTTTTATAAATAAAATGGATAGAGCGGGCGCAGATTTTTTTAGTGTTCTTGCTCAAATCAAACAAAGATTAGGTGCAAATCCTATTCCTATTCAATTACCTATTGGAAGCGAAGAAAATTTTAAAGGAATTGTTGATTTAATATCAAACAAAGCTTATATTTGGGACGAATCTACCGCTGGAATGGAATATTCTGAAATTCCTATTCCCGACGATATGAAAAGTCTTGTTTTAGAATATAGAACAAAAATTATTGAAGGTACTGCAGAAGAAAGCGACGAATTATTAACAAAGTTTTTGAATGACCCAAATTGCATTTCTGAAGATGAAATGACAGCTGCAATCAGAAAAGCAAACATAGAAATGCGTATTACTCCTGTTTTATGCGGAGCTTCCTTTAAAAACAAAGGAGTACAGAAATTATTAGATGCAATTATTGAATTCTTGCCTAATCCACTTGATGTGGAAGCAATAAAAGGCATTAATCCTTATACAGAAAAAGAAGAAGCTCGTAATGCTGTTTCAACTGAACATTTTGCTGCTTTGGCTTTTAAAATAGCTACTGACCCTTTTGTTGGTAGAATTGCTTTTTTTAGAGTATATTCTGGTACTTTGAAATCAGGTTCTTATGTTTTAAATTCAAATACCAATAAAAAAGAGCGTATCGCACGTATCGTGCAAATGCATGCCAATAAACAAATTCCATTAGATCAGATTGAAGCTGGAGATATTGGTGTTGCTATTGGTTTTAAAGATATCAGAACTGGCGATACTTTATGCGATGAAAAACATCCTATTGTATTGGAATCTATGACTTTCCCTGAACCAGTAATTTCAGTTGCAATTGAACCTAAAACACAAGCTGATATCGATAAATTAATCAATGGTTTAATTAAACTTTCGGAAGAAGACCCTACCTTCAAAGTTAGAACAGATGAAGACTCTGGTCAGACTATTATTAGTGGAATGGGTGAATTGCATATAGAAATACTTGTTGATAGATTGAGAAGAGAGTTTAAGGTTGAGTGCAATCAAGGTGCTCCTCAAGTTTCATACAACGAGGCTATTACTGCAACTGTTCAATATAGAGAAGTTTATAAAAAACAAAGTGGTGGTAGAGGTAAATTTGCTGATATTGTTGTAATTGTTTCTCCAAATGATGAAGGAAAAAGTGGTTTACAATTTGTTGATGAAGTTAAAGGCGGCAATATACCCAGAGAATTTATTCCATCTGTTGAAAAAGGGTTCAAATTAGCTATTCAAAATGGAGTACTTGCTGGTTATCCAATGGTAGGATTAAAGGTGAGATTAATTGATGGTTCTTACCATTCTGTTGATTCTGATTCATTATCATTTGAAATTGCTGCACGCCAAGCATTTAAAGAAGCTTGCAAAAAAGCAAAACCAATTTTGCTTGAACCTATTATGAAAATTGAAGTTCATACTCCCGAAGAATATGTAGGAGAGGTAATAGGAGATATCAATAGAAGAAGAGGTCATTTAGACGGGATTACTCCAAAAATTACTTCGCAAATTATTAGAGCTAAAGTGCCTTTAGCAGAAATGTTTGGCTATGTAACTGATTTAAGAACATATTCATCTGGCAGAGCTACATCAAATATGGAATTTTCGCATTATACAGAAACACCTAAAAGTGTAACTGAAGAAGTGCTATTTAAAATAAAAGGAATTAAAGTATAACATTTAAATTAGTAATAAATTTCAAAATTGTGATATCGTGAACCAAAAAATACGAATTAAATTAAAATCTTACGATTACAATTTAGTTGATAAATCAGCAGAAAAAATTGTAAAAACTGTAAAATCTACTGGAGCAGTGGTAAGTGGACCAATTCCATTACCAACCAATAAGAAAATTTATACAGTGCTGAGGTCAACTTTTGTAAACAAAAAGGCAAGAGAGCAATTTCAGTTATGCTCCTATAAAAGGTTAATTGATATATACAGTTCAACAGCAAAAACTGTAGAAGCATTAATGAAACTTGAATTGCCGAGTGGAGTAGAAGTTGAAATCAAAGTTTGATTTGCATAAATTTACTCTTTATAATATTAAAATAAAATATAGAAATGTCAGGACTTATTGGAAAAAAAATCGGAATGACTAGTGTTTATGATGCCTCTGGGAAAAATGTCCCATGCACAGTGATTGAAGCTGGTCCTTGTGTGGTAACACAAGTAAGAACTATTGAGAATGATGGCTACGAAGCCATTCAACTATCTTTCGATGAAAAGAAAGAAAAACACACTACTGCTGCTTTGAAAGGACACTTTGCAAAGTCAAATACAACTCCTAAGAAAATGGTAGCAGAATTTACAAGATTTGAAGTTGGACATCAAAAATCTCAAGGAGATGTGCTTAAAACTGATGTGTTTATTGAAGGAGAATACATTGATGTTGTTGGTATATCTAAAGGTAAAGGATTTCAGGGTGTTGTTAGAAGACATGGCTTTCAAGGTGTTGGACAAAAAACACACGGACAACATAATAGATTAAGAGCACCTGGTTCTGTTGGTTCTTCTTCTTATCCATCTCGCGTATTTAAAGGAATGAGAATGGCTGGCAGAATGGGTAATGATAGAGTTAAAATCATTAATCTGCAAGTGGTAAAAATAATAGCGGATAAAAATATTATCGTAGTTAAAGGATCTGTTCCAGGTCACAAAGGTTCATATTTAATATTAGAAAGATGGAAGTAGAAGTATATAACATAAATGGCAGTAAAACTACTAAAAAAGTTACCTTAAATGATGAAATTTTTGCAGTAGAGCCTAACGATCATGCAATATATCTTGATGTTAAACAATATATGGCTAATCAAAGGCAAGGAACCCATAAAGCAAAGGAAAGATCTGAAAGCCGCGGGAGTACTAAAAAATTAAAAAAACAAAAAGGAACCGGTGGTGCAAGAATTGGTGATATCAATTCACCTCTATTAAAGGGTGGTGGTAGAGCTTTTGGACCTAGACCAAGAGATTATAATTTTAAATTAAATAAAAAATTAAAAAGACTTGCTCGAAAATCAGCACTATCTTATAAAGCAACCGGCAATAATATAATTATAGTTGAAGATTTTAGTTTTGAAACACCTAAAACCAAGAACTTCGCCGATTTACTGAATAATTTTAAACTTTCTGATAAAAAAACATTATTAGTGCTTTGCGAATCAAATAAAAATGTATATTTGTCCTCCCGAAATTTAAAGAATTCAAAAGTTGTAAGTGCATCAAATATAAATACTTATGACATTTTAAATGCAAAAAATTTGATTTTTGTGGAAAGCTCAATAAAGGAATTAGAAAAGAATTTTATAGAAAATTAAGCTTTTTCAGAACGTTTTAAACAAAAAAATACTGAGAAATCAATATAAAGATAAAATGAGTATAATAATAAAACCGATAATAACCGAAAAGATGACTGCCTTAAGCGAAAAATTCAATCGCTACGGTTTTGTTGTTGAAACAAAGGTTAATAAACTGCAAATAAAAAAGGCAGTAGAAGAAATGTATGGAGTAAATGTGCTTTCTGTTAATACAGCTAATTATGCTGGAAAATTTAAATCTAGAAATACAAAAGCTGGATTAGTTACAGGTAAAACAAACTCTAAAAAAAATGCTATTGTAACATTAGCAAAAGGTGAAACGATTGATTTTTATAGCAATATATAAGTAATGGCTTTAAAGAAACTAAAACCGACAACATCTAGTCAACGCTTTAAAATAATTAGCGCGTTTGACGAGATAACATCCTCAAAACCTGAAAAGAGTTTATTAATTTCTAAAGGTAAATCGGGAGGACGAAATAATACAGGTAAAATGACTATGCGTTACTTAGGTGGCGGTCATAAACAAATGTATCGTATTATTGATTTTAAAAGGGATAAAGAAGGAATTCCTGCAATTGTTAAGACAATTGAATATGATCCTAATAGAACAGCTAGAATTGCTTTAGTTTTCTATTCAGATGGTGAAAAACGATACATTATTGCTCCCAATGCATTAAAAGTTGGACAAACAGTAATAGCTGGAAAAGGCGTTGTACCCGAAGTTGGAAATTGTATGTACTTGAGCGAAATTCCTTTAGGAACGACAATTCATAACATAGAACTTCGTCCTGGTGAAGGTGCAAGTATTGCAAGAAGTGCTGGCTCTTATGCTCAATTAATGTCAAGAGAAGGCAAGTATGCTACTTTAAAAATGCCATCAGGAGAAACGAGAATGATATTAATAACTTGTAAAGCTACGATAGGTTCAGTTTCAAATTCTGACCATTCCTTAGAAGTTTCTGGTAAAGCAGGAAGAACTAGATGGTTAGGTAGAAGACCAAGAAATAGAGGCGTAGTTATGAACCCAGTAGATCACCCAATGGGAGGTGGAGAGGGAAGATCCAGTGGCGGTTTACCTAGAACAAGAACAGGAAAACCTTCGAGAGGTTACAAAACTAGAGCAAAGAAAAAAATGTCCAATAAGTTTATTATCGAAAGAAGAAAAAAATAATATAATATGAGCCGTTCAATAAAAAAAGGACCATACATTAATTACAAATTAGAAAAAAAAGTTTTAGAACTGGCAGATTCCAAAAAGAAAACAGTGATAAAAACTTGGTCGAGAAATTCAATGATTTCTCCTGAATTTGTAGGTCAGACAATAGCTGTACACAATGGGAATAAGTTTATTCCTGTATATGTAACTGAAAATATGGTTGGGCATAAACTTGGAGAATTTTCACCTACAAGAGTATTTAGAGGGCATGCTGGAAATAAAGATAAAGCTTCAAAATAAATAATATCAATAATGGGAATAAGAAAACGTAATAGCGCAGAAGAATTAAAAGAGGTTAGAAAAAAAACCTACTTTGCAAAGCTTATTAACTGTCCTACCTCTCCTAGAAAAATGAGGTTAATGACAGATTTGATTAGAGGCGTAAATGTTGATAAAGCATTGAATATATTAAAGTTTAGCTCTAAAGAGTCTTCTAAAAGATTAGAAAAACTTTTATTATCTGCTATATCAAATTGGCAACTTAAAAATGAAGGCGTTAGAATTGAAGAGAGCAATCTGTATGTAAAAGAAGTATTTGTAGATAGCGGAAGACAATTAAAACGCTTACGTACTGCTCCTCAGGGAAGAGGATACAGAATTAGAAAACGTTCAAATCACGTTACATTAATTTTAGATAGTAAAAAACAAAATATAAATTAATTTACCAAATGGGACAAAAAGCAAATCCAATAGGCAATAGATTAGGCATCATCAGAGGATGGGATTCAAGTTGGTATGGTGGGAAGAATTACGAGAGTAAACTGATTGAAGATGATAAAATAAGAAAATATCTTAATGCTCGTTTAGCAAAAGCTGGTATTTCTAAAATTATAATAGAAAGAACACTTAAATTAGTTACTATCACTATTAATACTGCAAGACCAGGAATTATTATAGGTAAAGCTGGTTTAGAAGTTGATAAATTAAAAGAAGAGTTAAAGAAAATTACTGCTAAAGAAATTCAAATTAACATTTCTGAAATTAAAAGACCTGAAATAGATGCAGTTCTTGTAGCAGCAGCAATAGCTAAACAAATTGAAGGAAGAATTTCATATAGAAGAGCTATAAAAACTTCTATCGCATCCACCATAAGAATGGGAGCTGAAGGTATAAAAGTTTTAATATCTGGTAGATTGGCTGGTGCCGAAATGGCTCGTAGCGAACAATATAAAGAAGGAAGAACTCCATTGCATACCTTAAGAGCTGATATTGATTATGCCACCGCAGAAGCACATACCACTTATGGAAGAATAGGTGTTAAAGTTTGGATTTGCAAAGGAGAAGTTTATGGAAAAAGAGATTTATCACCAAACATTGGAGTTTCCTCTTTTAAACCAATTGCAGGCAGTGAACATCCTAAATTTAACAAAGGAAAAAAAAGAAAATAATTAATTAAGAATAATAATTAGCAAATTATACTATAATGTTACAGCCCAAAAAGACCAAATTTAGAAAAATGCAGAAAGGCAAAATGAAAGGCAATGCCAAAAGAGGCAGTCAAATTTCATTCGGCTCATTTGCACTAAAAACATTAGAAGAAGCATGGCTTACAGGAAGACAAATAGAAGCAGCTCGTCAAGCACTTACTCGTCACATGAAAAGAGAAGGTCAAATTTGGATTAGAATTTTCCCTGACAAACCAGTTACCAAAAAACCTGCTGAAGTTCGTATGGGAAAAGGAAAAGGAGCTCCAGAATATTTTGTAGCTAGAATTACTCCCGGAAGAATATTATTTGAAGCCGAAGGTGTTTCTCTGAAAATTGCAAAGGAAGCATTAAGTTTAGCAGCTCAAAAACTTCCTGTTAGTACAAAATTTGTAGTTAGAACAGATTACGTAGAAGAAACTATTTAAAGAAAAAAATGAAACAATCAATTATAAAAGAGCTTTCTACGAACGAACTTCAAGAAAGATTAGAAGAAGAAAAAAAACAACTCGTTAAATTAAAAATTAACCATGCTGTTTCATCATTGGAAAACCCTATGAAAATATTGTTTTTCAGGAAAAATGTAGCACGTATGCACACAGAGCTTCGTATGCGTATGATACAAGAAAAATCTAAATAGCAGATAGCAGAATTATGGAAATTAGAAACCTAAGAAAACAAAAGACTGGTGTTGTGGTCAGCAATAAAATGAATAAATCAATTTTAGTTGTTGTTCACCGAAAAATTAAACATCCAAAATATGGAAAGTTTATAAATAGAACCTCAAAATTTATGGCTCACGACGAAAAAAATGAATGCAATGTCGGCGATACAGTTTGTATTATGGAAACCAGACCATTGAGCAAAAACAAATGCTGGAGATTAATTGAAATTATTGAAAGAGCTAAATAATTATGATACAACAGGAATCACGATTGATGGTAGCCGATAACAGTGGCGCAAAAGAAGTACTTTGTATAAAAGTATTAGGGGGAACAAGAAAAAAATACGCTTCCGTAGGCGATAAAATAATTGTAACCGTTAAAAATGCCTTACCTTCAGGCAATATAAAAAAAGGTGCAGTTTCAAAAGCTGTTGTTGTTAGAACTAAAAAAGAAATTCGAAGAAATGATGGTTCTTATATACGTTTTGACGACAACGCTGTGGTACTTTTAACTCCAGTTGATGAACTAAGAGGAACACGTATTTTTGGTCCTGTTGCCAGAGAGTTAAGAGAAAAGCAATTTATGAAAATTATTTCATTGGCACCTGAAGTGCTATAACGATAAATATAAAAGGAATTATGCAATCCAAATTACACGTAAAAAAAGGTGATACTGTTAAAGTGTTAGCCGGTGACTCCAAGGGTCAGCAAGGAAAAGTGTTAGAAGTGCTTGTTGATAAAAAAAAGGCTATTGTTGAAGGAATTAATATGGTTTCTAAACATACTAAGCCAAAAGCAAAAACCCCACAAGGAGGAATTGTTAAAACTGAAGCTCCTGTTCATGTTTCTAATTTAATGATAGTGGACGCTAGTGGTAAAGCTTCTAGAATAGGAAGGAAATTAGATAAAGATAATAAATTGGTTCGTTATTCTAAACAAACAGGGGAGGTAATTAAGTAATGGGCTATTCACCTAGATTAAAAGACAAATATCATAATGAAATTGTTTCTTTATTAAAAAAACAATTTAATTATAAAAGCATTATGCAAGTGCCTAAAATTCAAAAAATATGCCTCAATCAGGGCGTTGGTATTGCTACTGCTGATAAAAAACTTATAGATACAGCAATAGTGGAGATGACTCAAATTGCTGGTCAAAAACCTGTTGCAACCAAATCTAAAAAAGATATTTCTAACTTTAAACTTAGAAAAGGAGTAGCAATTGGTGTTAGAGTTACTTTAAGAGGAGACAAAATGTATGAGTTTCTTGATAGACTTGTAGCAGTTGCTCTTCCAAGAATTAGAGACTTTAGAGGTATTAATGATAAAGGTTTTGATGGAAAAGGTAATTATACACTTGGGGTACCAGAACAAATTATTTTTCCAGAAATAAATATTGATAAAATTAATAAATTAATGGGAATGGACATAACTTTTGTTACTACTGCCCCAAACGATACCGAAGCATTAGCCCTTTTAAAAGAATTTGGATTACCCTTTAAAAATCAGAAAAACTAATATGGCAAAAGAATCAGTTAAAGCAAGAGAAGTAAAAAGACAGAAAATGGTTGCTAAATACGCTGCTAAACGTAAGTCTTTAAAAGATGCAGGGGATTATTTAGCATTGCAAAAATTACCCAAAGATGCAAGCCCTGTTCGTTTACACAATAGATGTAAACTTACTGGAAGACCAAAAGGTTATATGCGTCAATTTGGCATTTCTCGTATAAATTTTAGAGAAATGGCTTTAAATGGATTAATTCCTGGTGTAACTAAAGCAAGTTGGTAATTAAAAAGTTTAATAAATAATATATAGATAGAAATGACAACAGATCCGATTTCAGATTATTTAACTAGAATAAGAAACGCAGTAATGGCTAACCATAGAATAGTTGAAATTCCTGCTTCAAACATTAAAAGAGAGATTACCAAAATCCTTTTTGAAAAAGGGTATATATTGAATTTTAAATTTGAAGATACTGCTGTTCAAGGTAATATTAAAATTGCATTAAAATATCATCCAGTTTCTAAGCAAAGTGCTATTACCAAATTAGAAAGAATTAGTAAACCAGGATTAAGAAAATATGTTGGTTTTGAAAAGCTACCACGTGTATTAAGTGGCTTAGGAATTGCTATTTTGTCAACTTCAAAAGGAGTA
This sequence comes from Bacteroidetes bacterium CG2_30_32_10, assembly GCA_001872995.1. Lineage (GTDB taxonomy): Bacteria > Bacteroidota > Bacteroidia > Bacteroidales > CG2-30-32-10 > CG2-30-32-10. Next base: position 10,050 of record MNXO01000070.1, read on the forward strand.
ATGACTGATAAAGAAGCAAAAACTCAGAAAATAGGTGGCGAAGTTTTATGTTACATCAGTTAATTGGAGGAATAAATAAATGTCAAGAATAGGAAAATTACCAATTCAATTACCAAAAGGCGTTCAAATTAATGTGAGCGACAAAAATATTATAACTGTAAAAGGTGCTTTAGGTGAACTAAAACAAACCGTTGACCCTTCAATTACTTTTAAAGTAGAAGAAAATGTTCTTACTGTAGAACGTCATTCTGAAGATAAAAGACATAAAGCATTACATGGTTTATACAGATCTTTAGTAAACAATATGGTGTTGGGTGTTTCAACAGGTTTTAAAATAACACAAGAGCTCGTTGGCGTTGGTTATAAAGCATCTAATAATGGTCAATTATTAGAATTAACTTTAGGCTATTCGCATAACTTTGTGTTTGAATTACCAAAAGAAATAAAAGCAGAAACTATTACAGAAAGAGGGAAAAATCCTACTATTATTTTATCTTCAATAGATAAACAACTAGTAGGGCAAGTTGCTGCTAAAATTCGTTCGTTACGCAAACCAGAACCATACAAAGGCAAAGGTATTAAATTTGCTAATGAAGTATTAAGAAGAAAAGCAGGAAAATCTGCAAGTGCAAAATAATTTTAATGTCAAATTTCAATAATTCCTTATAAGGATGGCAATAGATAAACAATTCAGAAGAATAAGAATTAAAAGAAGAATTAGAAAAATAGTTAAAGGAACTTCCGAATCTCCTCGATTAACTGTATTTAGAAGCAATAAGCAAATTTATGCACAAATAATCGATGATGGGAATAGTAAAACTTTAGTTTCTGCTTCATCAATTCTTAATGATGTATCTTCTACATCTGTAAACAAAATCGAACAAGCTAAGTTAGTTGGTAAATTAATTGCAGAACGAGCTTTAGAAGCTGGTGTTAGCTCTGTAGTTTTCGATAGAAACGGTTATTTGTATCATGGTAGAGTTAAATCTTTAGCTGACGCAGCTAGAGAAGGAGGTTTAAAATTTTAATAAAATATGACAAACGTAAACGTTAAAAGAGTTAAAACAAGCGAAATCGAATTAAAAGATAGACTTGTAAGCATTCAAAGAGTAACAAAGGTTACAAAAGGTGGTAGAACGTTCAGTTTTGCAGCTATAGTAGTTGTTGGAAACGAAAATGGTGTTGTTGGTTACGGCTTAGGTAAAGCAAAAGAAGTTACCACAGCTATATCTAAAGGAATTGAAGACGCTAAAAAAAACCTAATCAAAGTCCCTATATACAAAGGTACTGTTCCTCACGAACAATTAGGAAAATATAGTGGTGCTTTGGTGTTAATAAAACCTGCTGCTCATGGTACAGGAGTCCTTGCTGGTGGTGCTATGCGTGCTGTTTTAGAAAGCGTTGGCGTAACTGATGTGCTTGCTAAATCAAAAGGTTCTTCAAACCCACACAGTGTTGTTAAAGCAACTTTTGATGCTTTAATCCAGTTAAAGGACCCATTTACAGTCGCACAGCTTCGTGGAATTAGTATCAACAAAGTTTTTAACGGATAATATAAATTAGCCTTTTAAAGGAAAAAAATGAAAAAATTACGTATCAAACAAATAAAAAGCGCTATTGACCGCCCTGAGCGACAAAAACGAACTATTAAAGCTTTAGGTATTGGCAAAATGAACCAAACCATTGAAGTTGAAGCTACTCCTCAAATTGAAGGAATGATAAATAAAGTTAAACATTTATTATCAGTAGAAGAAGTATCCTAATTACGAACAATTAATAGATAAAGGAAAGAATATATGGATTTAAGTAATTTAAAACCAGCTGAAGGTTCAGTAAAAAATAATAAAAGATTAGGTAGAGGTCAAGGTTCTGGTAGAGGTGCTACTTCTACAAGAGGTAATAAAGGAGCAAAATCTCGCTCGGGTTATTCTTCTAAAGTTGGTTTCGAAGGAGGTCAAATGCCTATATACAGAAGAATGCCTAAATTTGGTTTCAAAAATATAAACCGAGTGGAATATGTAGGTATTAATTTAGATGTATTACAAAAATTAGCGGATAGCAAAAACATCAAAATTATTGATTTAGATGTTCTTCTCCAAAATGGCATTGTTTCTAAAAAAGACAAAGTTAAAATATTGGGTAGAGGCGAACTTAAAGCAACTCTTGAGGTTAAAGCACATGCTTTTTCTAAAACAGCTCAAAAAGCAATTGAATCAAATGGTGGTACCGCTATAAAATTATAATTGGATGAAACGTTTTATACAAACATTAAAAAATATTTACAAAATAGAAGACCTTAGAAAGAGGCTAATTTATACAATAGCTATTATTGTGATATATAGAATAGGCTCTTTTGTGGTGCTACCAGGTGTTAATCCTTCTGCTTTAGGTGCTTTGCATGCTCAAACAAAAGAGGGATTACTTGGATTGCTCAATATGTTTTCGGGTGGTGCTTTTTCTAATGCATCTATTTTTGCATTAGGGATTATGCCTTATATTTCTGCTTCAATTGTTATCCAATTATTAGGTATGGCAATTCCATATTTTCAAAAATTACAAAAAGAAGGAGAAAGTGGTAGAAAGAAAATTAATCAGATTACACGTTATTTAACTGTTTTAATTACCGCTGCTCAAGCTCCTGGTTATATAGGAAATATTATTTCTCAATTACCTGCTGGAGCAATTTATCCATTTGACCCAAACATTTCTTCACCCCCTCTATTTTTCTGGATTTCCTCAATAACTATTTTAGTTGCTGGAACAATGTTTGTGATGTGGCTTGGTGAAAAAATTACTGATAAAGGAGTTGGGAATGGTATTTCTTTAATTATCATGATTGGTATTATTGCTCGTTTACCTTTTGCTTTGTTTGCTGAATTTTTTTCAAGAATGGAAGAACAAGGAGGAGGCTTAGTTATATTTGTTGTTGAATTAGTGGTCTTGATTCTTGTAGTTGTACTGTCAATTTTATTAGTGCAAGGAACAAGAAAAATACCTGTACAATATGCTAAAAGAATTGTAGGTAACAAACAATATGGCGGTGTTAGACAATATATTCCATTAAAAGTAAATGCAGCTGGGGTTATGCCAATTATTTTTGCTCAAGCAATTATGTTAATTCCAATTACACTTGTTGGTTTTGCAAAAACCGAATCATTACAAGGCTTTGCAGCAGCTTTTTCTGATTTTAATGGAGTATGGTACAATATTACATTTGCATTATTAATTATAGCTTTTACTTATTTTTATACCGCTATTACTATTAATCCCAATCAAATGGCTGAAGATATGAAGAAAAACGGTGGTTTTATTCCTGGTGTTAAACCTGGAAAGAAAACGGCTGATTTCATAGATACAGTTATGTCCAAAATAACATTACCAGGCTCAATGTTTTTAGCTTTTGTTGCTGTTATGCCTGCTTTTATTAGATTTTTTGGAGTAAATTCTCAATTTGCACAATTTTATGGAGGTACTTCATTGCTAATCTTAGTTGGAGTTGTGCTTGATACTTTACAACAAATTGAAAGTCATTTATTAATGCGTCATTATGATGGATTAACTAAAACGGGCAGAATTAAAGGACGTACTTCGATGGGAATGGCTGGTTAATTTGGAGTGCTTGAATTTATTATGATTAAATATAAGTCAAAAGAAGAAATTGAATTAATTAAAAAGAGTTCTTTGCTTGTTGCAAAATCACTAGCAGAAGTTGCAAAAATACTTCGACCTGGTATTAGTACATTATCAATAGATAAGATTGCAGAAGAGTTTATACACGATAACGATTCTAAACCTGCTTTCAAAGGTTACAATGGATTTCCAAATACCCTTTGTGTTTCAATTAATGAACAAATAGTTCATGGAATACCTGGAGGTAGAATGATAAAAGAAGGAGATATTGTTTCAGTTGATTGTGGAGTTATTAAAAATGGTTATTATGGAGATTCAGCGTATACTTTTGCTATTGGCGAGGTAAAACAAGAAGTTTTACTTTTGCTTAGAACTACTAAAACAGCTTTATATAAAGGTATTAGCAATGCTGTAGTTGGAAAAAGATTAGGAGACATTGGATTTGAAATTCAAAGTTATGTAGAAAGTTTTGGTTTTTCTGTTGTGAGAGAATTAGTTGGTCATGGTATTGGAACACATCTTCACGAGAAACCCAATGTGATGAATTATGGTAAAAAAGGAAGTGGATTAAAACTTTTAGAAGGTTTAACAATAGCTATTGAACCAATGATAAATATGGGGAAGAAGGAAATATTTCAAGAAAAAGATGGTTGGACAATTAGAACAATTGACAAGTTACCTTCTGCACATTATGAACATACCATTGCATTAGGTAAAGATAAAACAGAAATATTGTCATCATTTGAATATATTGAACAAGTAAATAATATTAATTTAACAAAAATTTAAAATAAATATGACCAAACAAACCTCCATTCAACAAGATGGCATTGTATTAGAATCGCTTGGAAATGCTATGTTTAGAGTGGAATTATCAAATGGGCATATAATAACAGCTCATATATCAGGTAAAATGAGAATGCATTATATTAAAATATTACCTGGCGATAAAGTTAAAATTGAAATGTCGCCTTATGATTTAACAAAAGGAAGAATAACATTTAGATATAAATAAAAAATTTAATTTTTCAACAAAATGAAAGTAAAAACATCCATAAAGAAAAGAACTCCTGACTGCAAAATTGTTCGCAGAAAAGGATGCTTGTTTGTAATAAATAAAAAAAATCCTAAGT
>MNXO01000027.1 GCA_001872995.1 Bacteroidetes bacterium CG2_30_32_10
ATTCTTTAATATTAATTGACTTGAAAGATTTTAAAAACTATGCCATTCCTAAATTGATTGATAACTATTTTGCTGAAAGCAATAAAAAACCGCAATTGCCAATATAAAGCAACTGCGGTTTAATTAGATAAATGAATGAAATAGATTAAAGTATGATCAATTTCTTAGTCTCAGAGCGATAATTATTTCCTTTGATCATATAAAAATACACCCCATTTTCCCAACCATTTGTTATTATATGTAAATTACCTTTATTATTAGGGAGTTTGAGATTATATACCTCTTGACCTAAAGAATTATAAATATGAAGAGAACTATTGTTATTGTTTTTGTTGAGGGAATAATTCAATTGAAATTCAGTTTTTACTGGATTAGGAAAAGCATCAGAAATATTGTTTTCGTTCGTTGGATTATTTTCGATAATTCCCACATTGCCATCAATAGTAGAAACAGATAAATCGTCATAATAGAAACCATCGCCAACAACACCTCCATCACTTTGTAAGGTAAAACGAATTTTGATGTTTTGCCCAACATAGTTTGAAAGGTCTATTTCTTCTTTTACCCAAGTTGCTTGAACGCCATCATACAATGGACTGCCAGCTATTTGATTAGAGCCTCCCGGATGTGTATATTTTCCAGCAAGAGGAATCCAGTTTGTTCCATTATTGGTCGAAACTTTAACCTGTACAAAGTCATAACCAGCTTCAACATCCCATTTTGCCCAATAAGAAAGGGTTGCAAAACATTTATTATGCAAATCAATGCTGTTGGTTAATGTAATTGAATTTGTTGCTCCTTGATTGTTAGCATAATTGCCACTTGGCGAATCGGTAATTGAACCAGTAGCAGAGTGATATTGCGATGTTGAAATTCCCCAAGTATTGGTTGGAGTCCAATTGGTAATGGCATTACAATTATCGTTTAATAAAGCCACTGATTGACCAAACACTTTGGTAATGGTATCAGAATTGGTATAAAGTCCATTATTTACAGAAATTAAAAATCTAATTTGTTGACAACCATAAACAGAAGGATTTAGCATAAAAGAAATAGAATCGTGACGTGTTTCGAGCAAAGTCATTGTGTTGAATGTTTTAGGGCTTCCAACAGTTTGAATTTCGCCACCAATTGGAACGATGGAAACAGTAAAACTCGGGGTGTTTTGTAAACCTAAACGCTGAATATCAAATTTAAAATATCCATTTAATTCATAAATATTATGGGGTGAAGTTTCTGCTATTTTAGCATAATTACCTACCAAATAAGCAGCTTGAAGACTTTGCCACATATTTTCCTGACAAAGAGGAATAATTTCAGATGTGGAGGGCCAAAAACCACTACCACCAATTTCGGGAGTCCACGCAAGAATTTTGGGTTTAGAGGTTTGTTCGCCATACATCCAATCATCTGAGCCTCCATTGGCAGCATATAACACTTGCGAACAAGAACCAAAAGTGTAATGATTTTCGGCGGTCATCAGAGCTGAATAAGCACTGTAAGTTGAAGCATCTGGCAATATTGGTGTTGAAGAATATCCCCAAGAATATAAAAACATTCCTGCAACAGAATGATAGTTTAAAGCTATTTTAAATTGATGGGCATTGCAAAAATCGCGAATAATTTGGGTTTCTGGTTCAGAAAATGCGGCTGTACCACGATAAGTTTCACTAGAAGGTACATTAGAAGAGCCAGAATTGTCATAACCCCACATATATCCATAGTTTCTATTTAAATCAATTCCATAAGTACTTCCAGATACTAATCTGCGGTTTTTACGCCATGTTCCGCCACCATTAGAATTTGTAGTAATGTTATATGAATAACCATCTGGATTAACTACAGGAATAAAATACATTTCTGTATTATCGATTAGGTTTTTAATATTGTTATCAGTAGAATAATGTTCTAATATGTAATACATATAAAAAAGTAAATGTTGCATACCAATAGGTTCGCGGGCATGATGCATTCCAGTGTATAAAACCTGAGGTTCTGCCTCAGAAACATTAGGATTGTCAGAAATTTTTACATAATACAAAGGTCTTCCTTCTATGGAATTAATAGTAGGGCTTACTGGTTGTTTAACTGTAATTAAATTAGGATACATCGCCGCTAAATTATCAAGATGTGCAAGAAATTGAGTATAAGTAGAAAAACCCCCGCAGGTGCCTAATGAAAATCCTGTAGGAACAGGCCAACTTGATGCAAGTTTTTCCATATATTCTTCGTCTAAATTTGCAGCTTTTGAATTGTTTTCCACATAATATTTTGTCATATCATTTATCAAAATCTCATATTTAAAACCATTGGTAATAACGGTTTTGATGTCAGTTTCAGATAATTCGGTAATATAAAACACTCCTTTCTTCATAGTTCCATTATCTAATGGAATTCCAAGCGATGCTAATTTAGCTAAGCCAGTGTTGTCGGTATAAATTTTTATACGAGCGTATTTCTCTGTTTGAGAGAAAGCAACAGATGCAATAAGCATTATTGCAAATGTTAAAATAAACGTTTTTTTCATTAATGAGAGAAGAGATTAAATGGTTAATAATGATTTAGAAACCAAATTTACACCTTTTTTTTAATTTACATTATTTTTTTATATATGAAGAGCTTGCTTTAAAAGTTTATGACCATTAGAACTTACTTTTAGCTTTATATTATTTTTAAGAATGGCAATATAATTCTCTTTGTCATAATGTTCTAATCGAACTATTTCATTGACATTTACTATAAAAGACCTGTGAATTCTAATAAATTGATGATTATCTAAATGCGTTTCAAAGTATTTCATTGTCTTTTCTTTGAGATAGCTATCGTTTGGCGTATAAATCATCACATAATCGCCTTCTGCTTCGAGGTAAATAATCGTTTCCGTGGGAATCACATCAATTTTTGTACCTGATTTTGCGGCTATTCTTGCAATAAACTCTGGCTTTTCGTCAATAGTATTAACGATAGATTTTATTTTCAAGTTAGTATCATTTGCATTCTTTCCTTTTTCTAGTACTTTGGTTAAAGCCTGGTTAAATCGCTCTTTACTATAGGGCTTTAGAAGGTAGTCGATGGCATTAGCTTCAAAGGCTTTGATAGCATATTGGTCATAAGCGGTAGAAAATATAATATTAGGCTTATGTTCAATAAGTTCAAGCAATTCAAAACCTGTAAGTTTAGGCATTTGAATATCAAGAAATATTAAATCTGGTTTTAAATCATTAATTGCTTTAAGTCCACTGAAGCCATCAGCATATTCTCCAACTACTTCAATAGAGGGTAATGAAGTTAAATATTGTTTAATAATATTTCTTGCGGGTTCTTCATCATCTATGATGAGTGCACGTAAAATTTTGGAGCTAAGCATTGTAAAATAAATATTAAAATTGAGGAATAATTAATTTAACTTGAAAAATATTGTTTGAAATAGCGGTTTGCAGCAATTGGTCGTTTTGATATATGAGTTTTAGGCGTTCTTTAATGTTTTTTAGTCCAATTTCTGCTCCTTTTTTTGATTTCACGTATTTTCAAAATTATTGGTAATTGAAATAATCAAACTATTGTCTCTAAAACAGCAGTTTGTAATAATAGAAATTTGTGCAGTACTCTCGTAAACGCCATGTTTAACCGCATTTTCAAATAGTGGTTGCAAAATCATAATAGGAATGTTTTTTTCATTGCACTCTTCCTCAATGCTAAATTCGTAATTGAGTTTTTTCCCAAATCGTACTTGCTCAATTTCTATATAGCGACGGATGTTTTCGAGCTCTGATTTTAAAGAGGAAAATTTATTTTCCGGTTGTGATATAGAATACCTCAGAAAATCAGATAATTTTATTATCATTTCTTGTGCTTTTGGGGCATCAGTTATCGTCAAAGAGCTGATCGAATTTAAACTGTTGAACAAAAAATGAGGATTTATCTGCGATTTAAGCAAATTGAGTTCACTTTCTTTAATAATATCTTTTAGTTTGGTTTCATTATTCAATTTATCTTGAATATTGTTATAATAAATAATAAGATAATATACTAAAACCATAATTAAATAAAGAAACATTCCGCTTACTATTCTCCAAAGTATTGAATTATGAAGAAATAACAAATAATCACTATTGTCAGATAGCCAAATAGAAAGTAAACTCATGCTAGAACTTAACCAAATTATCATAATAACCGTTGAAATGGTAAGATGATTAATTATATAGTTGATTATTTTGAACTTTTTGGGTTCGCTATACTTCATGGCATACCAAATGGCAATGCCTAAAACTGAAAAAGTTAAATTAAAAGTAAATCCATCTAATAGCGCTGTAGCAATAGAAAATTGATAATAGCTTAAAAGAATGGCAAAATGGATACCCGAAATGAGCATCCATAAGCCAGCATAGATTGCTAAAAATTTTAGATTTCTAAAAAAAGGATGTTCCAATTTATTTTTAAATTATAAACTTTTTAAATCGCCACCACCAAAAACGGCACTTCCTTTAATGAATAATTTCCTGACGCTATCGTTTGAAGTGGTATTGGTATAAGTTCTTTTATCAACAAAACCTCCTAAAACAGAAGTAACTTCAATATGAACTTCCCAATCGGAAGGAACAATAAGGCTTATTCCCCCAAAAGCACAAAACACTTCGAGCACATTGTTGCCTTCACCCAAGGTGGTTCTAGTTAAGTCAATTTCTGAGCCGCCGAAAATGTTGGTAATTTTGCCTCCAGTAAAAACTACGGGTGAAATTCTTTGTTTGGTACCACTAAATATGTTGGTTTCTTCAATATAGCCCGAATCAAGGCTAAAATCTTTGCGAAAATGGTGGTGACGAAAATGTGGACCAAATCCTTTTTTTAAAATGACTAAAATGCCAAATAAAATGAGCAAAGCGGGCCAAAACATGCCTCTAAAGTTATAAGGAAAGATATATAACATTGGTATCCAAAAGAAAGTTCCAACTCCTATCAAAACCACTCCAGTAAGCCAGCTATCTTTGCTAAATAGGTTGGTGATACCTATAGCTATTAACAATACTTGCCAATTGAAAATAAAGTGTTTGTATTCATAAGATAAATTGCCTGTGTTAAATGCAAGCAATAGTGTTCCTGCAAGAATAACCAACAAACCAAAAACTATTTTTTTCATACGCTTGTCTTTATAGCAAACTGATTTTGTTGTTTCCATTTTTTTACGATTTAAAATTAATAATAAATTTGAATTTTCTTGGCAAAAATATTAATACGGCTTTGCACAAACAATCTCAAATCGTTTACAATCGGAAAATTCCCGATTAACAATAAAATTAATAAAAAAGCCTTTGAGAAATCAAAGGCTTTTTTATAAGTATAAGCATTAATATCATTCACTTACTAATTCAAAATTATATTTTTTGGCAAATGATTTTTGAAATTTGGCAAAGTTTTTATCAGCTTTTTCAACTTTTTTATCAATAGCTACTGCAATATCATCACACCTAGAAAGGTCTCTACTGCTTATATCCTCGCCTTGTTTAAGAATGTCTAAGATTTCTTTCCATTCGTTATCGCAAGTAGACTGATATGCGCTAAGATATTCAATGGCAGCATCTTTAAATTCGTTTTTTCCATCAAATTTTTTCAGACTACTAATTCCATCCATAGATGTTTTAATCTGAGCTTGATACGATTTAAAATCAGCTTTTAATTCTGCATAGTCAGGATTATCAACGTCATAACGCTGCCATGTTTTTAAAAACTGTCCATACTGGTCAACAACAACTGCATCTGTAAGAGCAATAATCTGATTATTGTAATCAGCCCCTTGTTGTGAGGTGGGTTTGCACGAAATCAAGGCGATTCCGAGAACAATCAATAAAAATACATTTAATTTTTTCATAATTTGAAGGGTTTGGTTAAGGAATAAAAGTTAATTGCTGTTTTTTCTAATTTTAAATAAAAAACAATGCAATATATAAAAAGTATTTTAATAAAAAAAATAAATTGAATATTGCCTAATTTCAATGCGTTGGCTTTTATTTTATAAAAATGGTTATGTCAATAATTTATTTTCTAAAAATTTGATAAACCAAAAATAATTGTAAATTTGCAACGAAATTTTTCAATCAATTATTCTTTCCTTATAGTTAGCATAATTGATTTATAAAGAAGAGGCGAGAGAACAGGCTCTGCAACCCTCTGGCAACCCCAAAATATTGTTTTGGAAGGTGCCAAAACCTGACCCTTAATGGGGATTATAAATTAATTAGTAAACAAAATGAAAAATGTATCTAATGCTTGTTTAGTTATAAAACAAACAAATTGTGTTTCAATAACTTTTCATTTCATTTCAAAAATCTCGATTTGTTTTTATTGGCGAATGCTTTTAGGCTAATTGTAGTCATTGCTCTCGTTTTAAATGATAGTTTTGTCAATTAGCCTATAAAAGTCCTAGTATGTTAATTTATTCAATTATAAAAACAAATATTTTAGAAAATGAAAACATTAAATTATAGATTTGAAACCTTACAAGTGCATGCAGGACAAGAAGTTGACCCAACCACCTTATCAAGAGCGGTACCCATTTATCAAACAACCTCTTATTTGTTTAAAAACTCGCAACATGGTGCCGATTTGTTTGCATTAAAAGAATTTGGCAACATTTATACGCGTTTGATGAACCCAACGACCGATGTTTTTGAAAAAAGAATGGCTGCTTTAGAAGGTGGTATTGCCGCTTTAGCGGTTGCATCTGGTCATGCAGCCCAATTTATAGCCTTAAACAATATTTTAAATGCAGGTGATAATTTTGTTTCTACTTCTTTTCTTTATGGTGGCACTTACAATCAGTTTAAAATTGCGTTTAAAAGATTAGGAATACAAGTGAAGTTTGCTAAAGGACACCAAGTAAAAGAATATGAGAATTTGATTGATAATAAAACAAAAGCAATTTATATAGAAACCATTGGTAATCCAAAATTTAATATTCCCGATTTTGATGCGTTAGCAGCATTGGCTAAGAAATACGACATTCCTTTAATTGTTGATAATACTTTTGCAGGAGGCGGGTATTTGTGTCAGCCATTGAAATTAGGTGCAAACATTGTGGTTGAGTCGGCAACTAAGTGGATTGGTGGTCATGGAACAAGCATGGGAGGAGTTATTGTGGACGGAGGAAATTATAATTGGGGCAACGGTAAATTTCCTCAATTTAGTAAGCCTTCTGAGAGTTATCATGGATTAAATTTTTGGGAAACATTTGGAGATAAAAGTCCTTATGGGAATATTGCTTTTATTACCAGAGCAAGAGTGGAAGGCTTAAGAGATTTTGGTCCGGCAATTAGCCCTTTCAATTCTTTTCAATTAATTCAGGGATTAGAGACCTTATCTCTCAGGATGGAACGTCATACTTCTAATGCCTTGGAACTGGCTTTATGGTTAGAGAACCATCTTAAAGTTGACAAAGTAAATTATCCAGGATTAGAAAGTAGTTTATACCATCCGATGGCAAAAAAATATTTGAAAAATGGATTTGGCGGTGTTTTATCTTTTACTTTAAAAGGAAACAAAGAAAACACTATTAAATTTATTGATAATCTCAAACTAACAAGCCACCTTGCCAACGTGGGAGATACAAAAACATTGATTATTCAACCTGCAGCTACTACTCATCAGCAACTTAGCGAAGAAGAACAATTAGCTTCGGGGGTTTTACCAAACTTATTACTTGTTTCTGTGGGTATAGAGCATATTGAGGATATTAAAAATGATTTTGAACAAGCATTTAATAAAATTTAAATATGAGCATCATCGTAAATGATAATTTATTCGCTTTAGCACCTTTAAAAAAAGAGGGCTTTCAAATAGAAGGCAAGTCTAAGGCTAACATTGATAAAAACAATTTGCTAAAAATAGCTATTTTAAATCTAATGCCAAATAAGCAAACTACCGAATTGCAATTGCTTCGAGTGTTGAATAATGAACAATATGCTATTGATATAGAGTTTGTTTATGTTTCATCTCATCAATCGAAAACCACCTCGGAGGAATACCTTAAAAAAAGCTATCATTCTTTTGATGAAATTAAAAATAGTCATTGGGATGGGATGATTGTTACAGGAGCACCTGTAGAACTATTGGATTTTAAAGAAGTTAATTATTGGAATGAATTGAAACAAATAATGGATTGGGCGCTAAGCAACGTTACATCCACTTTTTTTATTTGCTGGGGAGCACAAGCGGCTTTGTTTCATTATTATAATATTCCAAAATATAAGCTTTCAGAAAAAATGTTTGGCGTGTTTAATCATCAAATTAATCATGAAATTGCGATTTTAAAAGAAATTCATAATCCATACTTAGCTCCTCATTCCCGACACACAAGCATTGTCAGAGATGATATCGAAAAAGTATCTGATTTAAAGATTATTTCAACATCTGAAAAAGCGGGTATTTATATTTTGGCTAATGAAGCAAAGAAACAATTTTTTGTTACTGGTCATTCTGAATATGATGTAAACACATTGAAAGATGAGTATTTTAGAGACTTACAAAAAGGTTTACCAATTTTAAAACCACAAAATTATTTCCCTAATAATGATGAAAACAAGGCTCCAATTAATACCTGGAAAACCAATGCTCATCTTTTATATGGTAATTGGCTCAATTACTATGTGAATTCAAAAAAATAACTGTTAATCATTAAAAAACAAAAAAAATGACAAATAGAAAAAAACTTACTTTAGGATTGTTTGGTTTTGGCTGCGTAGGAAAAGGATTGTACGATGTGCTCAATCAAACTACCGGAATTCAAGCAAATATTAAAAAGATTTGTGTAAAACATAAAGATAAATTGCGCCCTATTGCGATGGAACATTTTACTTTTGATAAAAATGAATTATTAGAAGATAATGAAATTGATATTATTATAGAATTAATTGATAATGCTGATGATGCTTTTGAAATTTTAGAAAAAGCCTTGCAAAAAGGCAAAGCGGTGGTAACTGCAAATAAAAAAATGATAGCAGAACATCTTCCAGAGATACTGACACTGCAATCTAAATATAATAAGCCTATTCTTTATGAAGGTGCTTCTTGTGGAAGTATTCCCATTATTAGAAATTTAGAAGAATATTACGATAACGAATTACTCGACATTGTGGAAGGCATTTATAATGGAACCACCAATTACATCCTTTCAAAAATGTTTAATGAAAATAGAACTTATGCTGATGTATTGAAAGATGCACAAAAACTTGGTTTTGCAGAAAGCGATCCAACATTGGATGTAGAAGGTTATGACACCAAGTCGAAAGTAGTGATTAATAATTTTCACGCTTTTGGGGTTATATCTCATCCAAATGAGCTATTTAATTATGGAATACAAAATATTTCAATTCATGACATTCGTTTTGCTAAAGAAAAGAATCTAAAAATCAGATTGCTTGCTTCTACCAAAAAGTATGATAAAGAATTGGTTTGTTTTGTAATGCCCCAGTTTGTTGATAAGAGTAATCCGCTTTATTTTATTGAAGACGAATACAATGCAGTGATGCTTCAAGGGGTATTTACCGAAAATCAATTGTTTAAAGGCAAAGGTGCTGGTGCATTTCCTACTGCTTCAGCAGTTTTATCTGATATTTCTGCTTTAACTTACAACTATTCCTATGAATTTAAAAAACATTATCAAAATCTTGATTTTTTTATCAATCAAAGTAAAAAATTAAAAGTTTATTTTAGGTATAAAGAAGAAAAGTCTATTGAAGCCATTCAAATGCAAAACATAGAAGTATCATACAAAAGCGAAGATTACAAATATGTGATCGGAGAAGTAAATTTAAGTAATTTAATAAACAATAAAGCATTAAAAAATCCCGATGTGTTTATTGGATTGCTTTCTGTTAAATAAAAAGAGTAGTTGTGTTTCTTTTTTTCTCATGCTTTTAAAAGCACAACTATTTCTTTTTATGTTTCCATCTGTTCGATTCGGTATCAATTTTATCAGGACAATTACAGTCTTCCGCTTTTTTCTTTGGTTTATATTCAAAAGGTTTGTATTTAGTAGGGCATTTACCTTTTAAGAGATTGATGCGTAAAGAAAAATACAAATCGGCACCCGTAAGGTCGTTGAAGTTAAAGAAAGAACCAAGTTTTTCGGTACCAATAGAAAAATTCATGAAACGAAATGCCAAACCTACTCTTGGGTGGCGATAATCGTAAAGCGAAAGAGGCACATTGCACTCAAACCACCTTTTTTCATAACGTGGAGTAAACGCTAATATGGTTGGTCGGCTCACGTGGTTTTTGTAAAGGTTAAAATCTTTGATGATGGTAGCATTAAAATACCAATCTTTTCTGTAATGATAATCATATTGAATACAAAGAGCAGAGGGCAACCCAATTTTATAACCATCACCCGAAAAAGATTGTATTGAATTATGATATATGCTATTACTAAGTGTATTATTAAATCCATCAATGGTGGTTATCGCATAAAATGGTCTAATATTTATAGAATCTTGTGTATTTGTGCTTAAACCATACGTTTTCCCAACTTTATAATTAATGCCTCCCAAATCGATTATCGAAACACCAATTCTATAATCATAATCTTGATATTTTGATTTACATGCTTGCGTAATTGAACCAAATGTTGGTTTAGCATAGTTTTTTAACTTTGTATAGGTGATACCAATATCAAAAGCCCAACCCTTACCTTTGGAAATGCCACTAGTTCCGAAACCTGTAACATCATCATTGCTTCTGCCAATAATACCATATTCTGCATCAAGTTTATTAATAACAAGCATAGTGTCGTTGGTTACTGCATAATTCGCTGTTCTTCCTGTAAGATAAGAACCATCGAAACCCCACAAACGACGAATAGAAAGACCAAATGACCAGCTATCTTTATTTTTCAGTTTAAACTGATATGCATAACTGAAACCTATTTCCCCCCAAGTTAGTTCGGCAATCTTAAAGTTGCTGGTTGAATAATTGATATTCTGTTGTGGCGTGGAATATAATCCTTCATAAGCAAACTTTGCAGTTGGCAATTCAATTCCTCTGATAGATGTAACAGAACGAATGGCATCATGGATGGCAAAAGCGTGATTGCCATAAACCAACATCGCTGAGGGTCCATTCAGACGAAAGTTTACGTAAGCATTTTTTTTGTAATTATCCGTATAGTAGTCTAAAATATATTTGCCTTTGGCAGCCATAGGAAAGTCGGGATTTCTTTTAAAAGCCTCTATTGTACTATGATTGCCGCTTGGCACATATACATAGTTATTATGAAGAAATATATCGCAAGTTAGAAAATTAATGTCTAAATAAAGTTTAGAATTAATCATAGAACTGGGGTTGGTCATTACACCATTAACTCCTGCATAATTTCCATTGACCAAACCAAAGGTTTCTTGCGAATAAACACTGAACAAGCTAAAAAGAGCTGTTAAGAAAACAAATATTTTTTTCAAAAGGATTATATTTTAAAAAGCAAAGGCAAATATATATATTTTTTATGCTATAAAGGTTGAAAGTATGTTTGTAATAAATCAAAAATGTTTTTTCAACAAATAGAATTAACTGAAATAAAAGCAAATATCTTTTTAAAACATCAAAAATCCCATGTTTTTAATTATATGGTATTATTATTGTTGAATTTTTTTACAAAAAAGCAAAATGAAAATAAATACAATTGGCAATAACTTTTCGTTTTTGGTGATTTTGCTAATTATCAGTTTTAGAGTTTATGGTCAAACTAAAATATTTGTTGATAAAAGAAGTGGTGTAGAAATAATATTTAATACCCCTGAGGTATTTTTTCCACAATCGTGGTATGATTCTCCAAGCAATGCTAAGATTGAAACCTTAGATTCGGATGACGATATTAGTAGATCATTAAAAATTGTTAAGAAGGCATTGCAAAAATACCCTGTTAATATATTGAAATCTAACTTGAAAAAGGTATATGTATTTTATGATATTGAATTTTACAAAGTAGGGTACGGCGGTACTTATTGGGAAGACAATGTATATATTACCAATAAAGGAATTCCAAATGGATATGATGATATTTTTGTTGAACAACTTTTTCATGCTGAATTTTCAAGCATTCTATATCTCAATTATAAACAATATTTTGATAAGAAGTCTTGGAAAGAAGCAAATGCTCCCAATGTTGGATATGGTGATGGAGGATATGAGGCAATAAAAAATGGAAGCGATTCTGAAGATTTTGATGAAGAAACCAATAATCAATGTTTTTTAACACAATATGGTATGTCTGATATGGAAAATGACTTTAATTCGTTTGCTAAAAATTTATTCAGCAGCGACCCTGGCTTTTGGGAATTATTTTCTAAGTATAAAAGGTTGAATAAAAAGCTAAATTTAATAATAAAGTTTTATTATTCCATAGATCCGCAGTTTACAATAGAATTCTTCAGAAAAGTCTCTACTGAATATTAACCCAAATTGCTCATTAGAAATGAGCAATCGATTAAGATGTTGTAATTCATTTTTTTGCAAAATTGAAACACCATCTAAATCGGGATTAATCCCAACTAAATCAAATAGTTCGATTTTTCAAATCTTCTTTTGATTTAGTTGGGATTAACAAACAATTTGTTTTTTGAAGGTTTTGTTTTCTACCAAAATATTTTATAATTTAGTGGTTTCAATTTATATGGATAACAAAGAATCTTTAAAATACATAAATGATGAAATTAAAAACAATATTCATTAGTATAATGCTATTATTATCAAATTTATTTGTTTTTGCTCAAGAGTTTGATTTACTAACGGGTCCTTTTTATGATACCACCAATTATATTGCACCGCAGCCATTAAATAATGATGTTAAAGGAATAATTCCTATCACCCATTATCAGCAATGCAATCAATCGTGGAGCGGAAATTTATATGGAATTGGTGATTGTTCTACTATTTGTGCAAATGGATGTGCGATGTCTTCAGGAGCTATGTTACTAAAAGTAAATGGAGTAAACGTAAACCCAGGACAACTAAATACTTGGCTAAAAAACAATAGTGGTTATTCAGGCTGTAGTGTTCTTTGGACTTCAGTAGATAATTACCCAGGAAGCACAATGACATGGTATGGCTCTGCCACCTATAGTTTGTCAATAATTAAATCGGAGATTGATGCTGGTAATCCTGTAATTGTTCACGTTAATAGAACTTCACCCTGTGCTCATTTTCTTGTTATATATGGTTACAATGGCTCTGGAACTAGTGCTAGTAACTTTTTAGTTGCCGATCCCGCTACTTCTACCTTTCCTAAATATTGGTCAGATTATTCGGTTTGTTCTGAAACTTATGCATTAAGAATTTTCCATCACGTTACACACCTTGCACCAACCCATCTACGCCAATATGTTTTTCTCCAGGCACAATTACAAGTCCAGGAACAATTATTAATACAACCACTCCCACTCTAACATGGAACACCGTATCAGGAGCAACTGATTATGATGTTTTTATAAGGAAAGATCCGCTAACTTCGGGTCCTCTTGTTCTTCAACAATACTGTGTTAGCGGACACTCTTTTATTGTCCCAACAAATATATTAGTTAATAATGGTTTATACCGATGGAATGTACAAGCAAATGTAAATTGTAATGAATGCGAAAGCGGCTATAGTTCACCATTATATTTTCAAGTGCAAACCAATGTTGGTATTGATGATGATATAAACATTACAAACCTTTCAGTTTTTCCTAATCCAAATAGTGGAGATTTTACAATTGAACTATTTAGCTTAAATAAAGAATACATAACTATTGAAATTATCAATACTTTAGGACAAATAATATACAAACAGCAGAAATACTTAGATAGTGGAAATAATAAAGTTGAAATAAACATAGAAAATACAATGGAAGGCATTTATGTAATAAAACTAAATAACCAGACCAATAAGTTTACCCAGAAAATAATTATTAATAAACATGACTAACAGACTAAATTTTTATTTTTACTCATACTTTAATATCAATTAGCATTCAAAAAATATCATTTCAAAAACACTGTTGTCCGATAAAAATTTAAAGAAAAGGAAGCCTTAAAAACTTCCTTTTTCTTTTTTGTAGATTTGCTTCACAAAAAACTTCCTACAATGAGCAAAAGTATACATTTTTTTGGACAATCTGTTTTCGGACAGCTAATTTCTTTAATTGATTCAAACATCATTTCAAAAGCCACCAAA
>MNXO01000072.1 GCA_001872995.1 Bacteroidetes bacterium CG2_30_32_10
GTATGTTACGATTGCAATCTATCATTTATTATAAAATAAACTAATATATATTATAGTTTTAGATAATAAATATTATACTTTTGCTAAAAAAATAGCTATTATTTTTTTTAATAGAATTTATTATTATTAATTCAAGTGATTTAACACTACAGAATATGTACTCTGATTTATTAGCTAATCTTGATAATAGCTCTAACCTAGTTAAATTGTTCAGTGAACAATTTTTAAATGCAGAAGAAATAGAACTTATAGAAAAGCACTCACCGAAACTAATCTTTAATAAAGGAGAATCATTAATAAAACAAGGATCTCAATCAACCCATGTTGCTTTTCTGACAAAAGGAATAATAAAGCATACCTATCAAAGAGAAAACCACAAAAATTTAATTTTAGCCATCGCAAGTGCTCCCAGCTTAATAGGAGGTGCCAATATGTTTAATGATGGGAAAAATATATTTTCAGTAATCGCTGTTGATGAGTGTGAAGCATTCTTAATTGATATACATATATTAAAGCAATTGTTGATGCATAATAGCAAGTTGTCGCTTCAACTTTTTGATATCGTATCGGAAATGTCGAAAGGCAGTATCATTAATTTTATCAACTTAGCCCATAAGCATGTAAATGGAAAGGTGGCTGATATTCTGCTTTACCTTTCCGAATCAGTTTATAAATCGCAGACTTTTATTTTGTCGCTAACTCGCAAGGAATTATCTGAATTTGCAGGGATTTCTGAAGTTAATTTTATTTCTACCCTTAAAAAGTTTGAAAAAGAAGGCATTGTTATTGCTAATGGCAAAGTAATCGAAATTATTAAAAAAGAACAATTGAAATTGATTAGTAAATTGGGGTAAATTGATGAAATTAAGATTGTCTTATACTGAAATAGCTTGACACAAAAACGAGTAAAATGTGAAAAAAGAAACAGATAAAGAGAATAAACTCTTAAAGCCTAAAAACAATCCAGCTTTTTTAGGCTTTTATATAATTGTTCATTGCTTTTATTCATTGCATTTTTCCAAAATACTTTAAGTGTTTATACCTATTTTTTCATCAAATTTACCTTATAGATAGCCATTTACATAACAAATAGATAATTTTATAACTCTTTCATAAAATTTTGTAAGGAGCATTGTTTTTACTTGTTGTAATATTGCATCGTAATTATTATCGTTTAAAAATCAACGAAGATGAAAATTAAAAAAAACATAGCCATCAGCGATTCGGGGTTTATATTTAATCCCTCTACTGGAGAATCTTTTACAGTCAATCCTATTGGAGTAGAAATTATTACATTGCTCAAGGAAGACAAAGTAAAAGAAGATATAAAAAAACAAATTCTCGATAAATATCAAACCGAGGACATAGTGTTTGAAAAAGATTATTACGATTTTGTAGGTATGTTAAATCACTATCATTTAGCTGAAACAAATGAAGAAGAAGAAAGTTAATATTGCAGTAACAGGGCTTAATGCAACAGACAACCCGGGTCCTGGAGTTCCAGTGATAAGGGCTTTGCACGATTCCGAATTTTTTGATGTGCGTATTATTGGTCTCTCCTACGAATCGCTGGAGCCAGGTATTTATATGCACGATTTGGTTGATAAAACCTATCAAATTCCCTATCCTTCTGCTGGTAAAGAAAGCCTGCTTCAACGTTTGGAATATATCAATGGTATTGAAAAAATAGATGTATTAATCCCTAATTTTGATGCAGAGTTATATTCCTTTATGAAGCTCGAAAACGAACTAAAGTATATGGGAATACATACTTTTTTGCCCACCTTTGACCAGTTTGAGGAACGACATAAGATAAACCTATCGGAATTTGGCAAGAAATATAAAATAAAAGTTCCTTTTGCAAAGGCAATCAATAGTATTCATGAAATATACAGCCTTACGCCAGAATTCACTTATCCTGTGGTTGTAAAAGGAAAGTATTACGATGCTTACATCGCTTATAATCCCGAACAAGTGCTTACTCATTTTAATAAGATTGCTTCAAAATGGGGAACGCCAATTATTATTCAACAATTTATTTACGGTTCCGAATACAATGTCATTGCTTTGGGCGATGGCAAAGGAAATACGATTGGAGCAGTTCCTATGCGTAAACAATTTATTACCGACAAAGGAAAAGCTTGGGCAGGCATTGCCATTGACGAGAAAGAATTATTAAAAATGACCACCCGCCTTATTAAAAACACCAAATGGCGTGGAGGTATGGAACTGGAATTGATGAAAACCCAAGAAAATGAATATTATCTCTTAGAAATCAATCCACGAATACCTGCTTGGGTATATTTGGCAGTTGGTGCCGGACAAAATCTGCCCGAAGCACTTGTTAAATTGGCACTTGGTATAGAGGTAGAGCCTTACACTACCTTTAATGTAGGCAAAATGTTTATTCGCTATTCCTACGATTTGATTGTGGACTTAAGCGAATTTGAACAAATTTCAACTTATGGTGAATTATAAAAAATAGAAACTATGAAACATACAGAAAAATTAAGATACGAACGTCCTTTAATTAAAAAATTAGAGACTGGAGTCCCCAATAAATTTGGAATGAGAACCGAATACACCCCCATGACCCATATTGATGGTGTTGCGGTGAAAGACCTTATCAAAAACTATGGCAGTCCATTGTTTGTGATGTCTGAAAAGACCATTAGAAACAATATTTAAAATGCCAAAAGAGCTTTTAGCACCCGTTACCCCAAAGTGCAGTTTGCATGGTCTTATAAAACAAATTATTTAAATGCGGTTTGTAATATTTTTCATCAAGAAGGTAGCTGGGCAGAAGTAGTTTCTGGTTTTGAATATGACAAAGCCATTGATAATGGTGTGGCTGGAAGTAAAATTATCTTTAATGGACCTAACAAATCTGAAGAAGATTTGAAAAAAGCCATTAAAAATGATTCTTTAATTCATATTGACCATTTAGAAGAACTTTATTCTCTTATTTTTCTTGCCGAAGAGCTAAAGAAAAGACCCAAAGTTGCCATTAGAGTAAATATGGATACAGGTATCTACCCCATGTGGGATCGTTTTGGCTTCAATTATGAGAATGGACAAGCTTGGGATGCCTTAAATAAAATAATGATTTCAAAAAAGCTCGATTTGGTTGGCTTGCATTGCCATATTGGCACATTTATGCTAAGCCCCAATGCTTATGCAATTGCTGCATTTAAATTAACTGATTTAGCAATAAATATAGAAAAAAAGTATAGCCATTATATTAAATATATTGATTTGGGAGGTGGCTTTGCTTCAAAAAATACTTTAAAAGGCTCGTTTTTGCCTGGTATAGATACCAATCCTTCTATTGATGAGTATGCAGAAGTAATTTCGTCTGCCTTAATAAATTCAGCATTAAATCCCGAACACTTACCCACGCTTATTCTCGAATCAGGCAGAGCATTAATTGATGATGCTGGTTATTTGTTGGGTTCGGTGATAGCAAACAAACGACTATCGGCTGGGAAAAGAGCTACCATTCTCGATTTTGGTGTTAATTTATTATTTACTTCATTTTGGTACGAACACAAAATTACACCTGCACAAGAGTTCACGCATTATTCAGAAGATACGGTGTTGTATGGTCCTTTGTGTATGAATATTGATGTTATTAGAGAGAACATCAATTTACCTCTTCTAAACAAAGGAGACCAAGTAGTTGCTCATTGCGTTGGGGCTTATAATGTTACTCAATGGATGCAATTTATTACCCTTCGCCCTAAAATTGTATTAATTGATTTAGACGAAAAGGTACATATTATTAAAGACAATGAAACCAATCAAACCATGGTTTCACTCGAAAAATTACCAGAACATTTAAAAAAGATTGATTTAAAATAAGACAAATTCCGCTGAACGAAGCGAAGTGTATGAAGTAAATTGTTGTATCTTCGCTGCGTTCAGAACTACAAGCAATACATAAAATGAATTAACAATGAAGAGGTACCAGCAGTTATTTATAAACAGCACCTTAAACAGTTATTCAACGGTGTTTTTCTCAAACAACAAGTTGTTTGCGGTGCTAATTCTATTGGTTACTTTAATTGACATTAGTGCTGGACTAAGCGGGCTGATTGCGGTTGTTTTTACCAATTTAATTGCCTACTGGATGGGATATAATGAAACTTCCATCAGCAAAGGTAGCTATGCTTTTAATAGTTTATTGGTTGGCTTAGGCTTAGGCGTTACCTATGAGTTTACGTTGGCTTTTGGCATTTTGCTGCTCTTATCTGCCATATTTACCTTCTTTTTAACCATTACCCTTGATGGGATTATAGGAAAATATGCACTACCTTTTCTTAGCTTGCCTTTTCTACTTGCTATTTGGTTGTTTTTTATTGCAACAGAACATTTTAGTTCACTTCACCTTAGTGAGCAGGGAATATATATATACAACGAAATTTTTAACATTGGGGGAATGGCATTAGTTAATAAATATGAACAATTAAATACCTTACAAATTCCAATTTCGTTGGTTATTTATTTTAAATCGCTGGGAGCTATATTCTTTCAATATACACTCTTCGCTGGTATTATTATTGCTTTGGGTTTGTTAATCTATTCAAGAATTGCTTTTTCTCTTTCTTTGCTTGGGTTTTATACGGCTTATTTGTTTAATATATTCATTGGCGTTAATTTGAATGAATACGATTATAGTTTTATTGGTTTTAACTTCATTTTAACAGCAATCGCCATTGGAGGTTTTTTTATTGTTCCATCAAAAGCCTCCTATTTTTGGGTAATACTTTTGGTTCCGCTTATTGCCATTGTTACTGCCGGTTCTAATAGGGTATTTATCACCTATCACTTAGCCATATACTCATTGCCATTCAATGTTATTGTATTGTTATTCTTATATATATTGAAATTTAGGACAAAAAACACACTTCGAATTGAAGAAGTTTTCATTCAGCATTATTCACCTGAAAAAAACCTTTATTTGCACCAGAATAGTAAGAACCGATTTAGAAACTCTTACTATTTTCCTGTATCGCTCCCTTTTTGGGGTAATTGGAATATCACTCAAGGACATAGTGGCAGTATTACGCATCAAGCCGAATGGAAACACGCTTGGGATTTTGAAATTAAAGACGAAACAAACAAAACATACTATAATGCGGGCGTAAACAATGAAGATTTTTATAGTTTTAACAAACCTATTATTGCTCCTGCCGAAGGCATTGTTGAAGAAGTGGTTAATTCTATTGAAGACAACAAAATCGGCGATGTTAACCTAAACGAAAATTGGGGTAACACCATTATCATCAAACATACTGCTTTGCTATATAGCAAATTGAGCCATTTAAAAAAAGACAGTATCAAAGTGAACAAAGGTGATTATGTGAAAAAAGGTGAAATTATTGCTGCTTGTGGTAACACTGGTCGTTCCCCTGAACCGCATTTGCATTTTCAATTTCAAGCTACTCCGCATATTGGCTCTACAACCATTGAATTTCCTCTATGTTATTACATCTCTTCTATAGGAAATGAATATAAATTTAAACAGTTTGCCATACCTAAGGAAGGAGAAACCATTGCCAATATTGAAAAAAATACCTTGTTAAGCAAAGCATTTCATTTTATTCCTGGACAGAAAATAAATTTTATTGTCAGAGACTTCAACACCAAAGCAAAAGAAGAAGTAGGGTGGGAAGTTTTTACCGATTATTATAACAATTCCTACATTCAATGCAATAAAACCAAATCAAAAGCCTATTTTGTAAACGATGGGACTGTCTTTTATTTTAAACATTTTGAAGGAAATAAAAAATCTTTGTTGTTTTACTTCTACTTAGCTTCTTATAAAATGTTGCTTGGATTTTATAAAAACCTTGCTATCAAAGACCAATTTCCCGTTAATCAAATGAACAATAAACTATTATTGCTCTTACAAGATTTTATCGCTCCCTTCTATATATTTATGAAGACAGACTTTAATAGCTCCCATCAAAAGATAGACGATACGCTTAATACCAACTATATAAAATTTAAAAGCAATGCAGAATATAGAGTTTTTAATAGTTTAAGAAAAAAAACCAGCTTTAGTTTGAGCATCAAAAGCAATTGTTTATTTACTTTAATCATAAAAGACAACAATAAAATAGTAGAAGCCACATGTATAGATTGATATTGCTCATCATCGCATTCGTCATAATCTCTAAATATTCTTATGCTGAACAGGATAGTTTGGATTTTAAAACGGTGGACTACAAAACTTATGGTTATTATGTAAATCAAAATTGGGATAGTTTGATTTATATAGGTAACAAAGCAATTGCTCAAAATATTGATTATTATTACTTACGCGTAAGGATTGGTGTTGCTTATTTTTCAATTTAAAAATTCATGAAAGCACTTATTCATTTTGAACATGCATTAAAATTTGATTCTCAAAGCGAATTTGCTATGGAATATCTCTATTATAGTTACATTTATTCGGGTAGAGAGACGGAGGCACAACTATTATCGAAAAAAATGAGCGATACGCTTAAATCAAAAATTAAAATACCTAAAAATACTATTGTTTCAGGAGTATATGCTGAAGGAGGTTATATCATTAGCAACAATGAAAGCAAAAATCAACAAATTGATTTTGATGGAATTGCCAATATATTCGGAGAAGCTGATTTAGCAAAAGACAAATATTTTTTTAATATTGGACTTCAACACCATATTGGTAAAAAGTTAAGCATTTATCAGTTCTATAACTATATGATTATCAATCAAACAAAAATTATGGAATCATTGAATACCATCCAACATCTTGATAACTACCAAATTTTTCAACAAGAATATTATTTGAGTGCTGCTTGGTATATGAAAAACGGATTTAAACTTACTCCAGCTTTTCATTACAGCAATATGAAATCAAAAACAGAGAGTGTATCTTTCGATACTGTTAAAAATAATTATGTGGCTTCACTTTCATTATTAAAGCATTTTTCGAGTACCAATGTTTCTCTTTTTGCTACCTATTCAGATTTTGACGAAAACCTACAAATACAAACAGGATTATTACTCACAATTTACCCATTTAGTAACCTAAAATTTTATTCTACTTCAGGAGTGGTTAGTAAAAACGAATTTAGCAAACCTATTCTACCCGAAACAAAAAACAAAAAACAAAATAACACTAGTGAAATGTTTATTACCAGTGATTTTGTTTTTTATGAGCTTTTGGGTGTTAATTTATATAAGCAAAGCTGGTTCGAAGTATCCGCCACTTATGGAAATTTAAAAAATTACAACGAACTGAATGCGATGGTTATTTACAATACTTTCGATAACATCAACTATAAAATAGAAACTAAATTGTTTTTTCAACTAAATAAGCAATTAAGATTGTCGTTGAGCTATCAATACTTTGATTTTACTGGTACTTATTCTAGTCAAAACAGTTTTTTGCCCGAAGATATTCAAACTTTAAAAACAAATTATCAAAATCATTTAATAACAGGAGGAATAAAATGGAACTTTTAAAAAGAAGTTTAAAATTAGTTGCTATTGCAGCTATTTTTATGAGCATTCAAGTCAATGCTCAAAACTATAAAGCAATGCAAGATTCGTTTGCCAGTAGTTACAAATATGAAAAGGTTTATGATTATGTCAAAGCTATCAAATCTATTAAAGCAGTATATGTTGAAAACTCCTATGAAGCAAACCTCAGAATGGGTTGGTTAACATACTTAAATGGAAACTACACAGAATCGGCTGAATATTATCAAAAAGCCATCAAATTGATGCCTTATGCCATTGAACCTAAATTGGGATACACCTATCCATTATACTCTTTAGGTAGTTGGGATTTGTTAAAAAAACAATACGATGATATCATAACAATTGACCCGCAAAATACAACCGCCAATTATAAATTAGGATACATCTATTATTTAAAACAAGATTATGCAGCGGCTTTCAAATATGTTGAAAAGGTGATTAACTTATATCCGTTCGATTATGACAGTGTTTTGTTGTTTGCGTATATCAATCTTAAGTTAGGCAAAACCAATGATGCAAAAGTGTTATTCAACAAAGCCCTTTTAAATCAACCTGGCGATAAAACTGCATTAGAAGGGTTAAATTCTATCAAATAATTCTATAATAATTGTTGCAGCATCATTTATATCGATAATTGCAATTAATAGGTAATTTTTATTAGAAGCTAAGTGTTTTGTAATTCAAAAAATAATGATAATTTTATTGGTTTTATAAAACTAAGAAAAAGAAAAATAAGCTTTATAATTCTATACTTTGAAAAACAGCAAAATGAAAACTATTGAAATTTATGGATTTCCTATGGACCTTGGAGCTTCTCGTAGAGGGGTTGATATGGGTCCTTCTGCAATTCGCTTGGCTGGTTTGCAAAAACAACTTGAAGATTTAGGCTTTAATGTTATTGATAAGGGAGATATTAATATTAAAACGAAAGAAGTATTAACTATTTCAAACCCAAAACTTAAATATCTGGAAGAAATAGTAAGTGCATCAAACAAGCTTGCTATTCAAGTTGAAGAATCGCTAAGCAGAAATAATTTTCCATTATGTATTGGTGGCGATCATTCAATAGCTATTGGAAGCATTGCAGGCATTGCAAGTCATTGTAAAAAACAAAACAAAAAGTTAGGTATCATTTGGGTAGATGCACATGCTGACATGAACACAGATGAAACAACTCCCTCTGGAAACATACACGGAATGGGCTTTTCGGCTTCACTTGGGCTTGGTGATAAAAATTTATCCTGCATTATGAATATAAATCCCAAAGCTGAAGCAAAAAACTGCGCACTCATAGGTGTTAGGTCAATTGATGTAATGGAACGTAGCAATTTGACTTCTCTTGGTTTGCATGTTTTTTCTATGCATGAAATTGACAAACTTGGTATCTATCCAGTCATCAGTAAGGTAATCAAAGAACTTAAAAGTAGGGTAGATCATATTCACCTCAGTTTTGATGCAGATGCCATAGACCCTGAAACTGCCCCAGGAGTCGGAACTCCAGTAAACGGAGGGCTAAGTTACCGTGAATCTCACTTATTGATGGAAATAATTGCTGAAAGTGGCTGTCTTTCTTCTATGGAAATTGCAGAGGTAAACCCTATTATAGATAATGGAAATCAAACTGCCGAATTGGTTAGTAAGATGATTGCTTCTAGCCTTGGACTTAAGATTTATTAATGTTTGGTAAGTAAATTTTAAAATTTATTTGTTAAATAGAAATTTATAAGGAATTACATTCAAACACGAATGCTTAAAAGCAAGTATAATCTATTTTATTAGGAAAGAATATTTTTTCTTCGCATTCTTTCTAAATTGATTAAATTTAGCTCTCTGCTGCTTTGACCGGCAACAGAGGTATTTTCTTCAGCTCTTCTTATCAAATATGGCAATACTGAGTTAATAGGTCCATAAGGAACATATTTGGCTACATTATATCCTAAATTTGATAGATTATAGGTAATATGATCGCTCATCCCGTATAATTGGGCAAAATAAATGCGTTTATCTGATTTATTTGTATTTGTTTGAGCGATTAAATTAGCGAGCATTTTCGAGCTATTTTCGTTGTGAGTTCCAGCACAAAATGATATTTTATGAATGTGTTTCATACAAAACCTTACTGCTTCATCATAATCCAAATCAGTTTCTTTTTTTGAAAGATGAATAGGGGAGGGGTATTGCATTTTTATGGCTCTAATCCTTTCTTTTTCCATATATGCACCGCGTACTAATTTAAAACCTAAGAAAATAGGATGCTTTTCAGTTTGTTCAAGCATTTTTTTCAGATATGATAATCTGTCTATGCGGTATAATTGAATGGTATTGTAAACGGTAGCTTTATTTTTATTGTAAATTAGCATCATTTCAGTGGCAAATTTGTCAATAGCATCTTGAATCCAAGTTTCTTCTGCATCAATAAATACGGAAACGTTTTTTTCGTAAGCAGTTTTGCAAATTAGGTTTAAACGATTCATTATTAATTGATATTCTTTCGATTCTTCATCGGAAAGCTTTTGATTGCTATTGATTTTGGAAAGTAGTTTGTGGTCGGCAATGCCGCTCATTTTAAAAACACCAAATGGGATCTGTTTGATATTTGCAGCTTTTAAAATAGTATTTATTATTTCTAATACCGCAGAATCATAAGCTTTATTGTTATTATTGCCTTCAATTGAATAATCGAGAATAGTGCCAATGCTATATTGTGAAAGTTTTTCTATCGTTATATTGCAATCATTAATTGTTTCTCCGCCACAAAAGTGTTTGAAAACAGTTGGTTTTACAAGCCATTTTATAGGAAAGTGAATAAAAATAGCTATTCGTAATAAATACTTACCAATAAATACATTTATTTTGCTGTTTACAATTTTAAATAGCCAGTAAGCTCTTTTTAAATCAGCATTACTTTTAGATTTAAAAGCTATTTCTGTATTAGAAAAGAAAATCATTAGGTCTTAAATAAATAACAATTGTTATGAAATAAGAAGAGCAATAAAAAAAATTATTTTATAGTATCGAAGTCAATTTCTTTGGTAAGGGCACCGCTTTCATTATAGAACTGCCATTTCCCAATTTCTTTCCCGTCTTTATAATTTCCTTCATAGCGTTTATTTCCATTTTCGAACCACACTATTCGTTTGCCGTCATTTATTTCTTTTTTCAAATATCCTTCACTCCATTTGTTTCCATTGTCATACCAATATATCCATTTTCCATCTCGCTTATTATTAGTATATTCTCCTTCATAATGCATTTTTTTATTAGGATAATAGGCAATTTCTTTTAAAAGAACTTTATCTTTTCCTTCCCCTTTATATAAACGAACGATTTTTTTTGAACCATCTGGGTATGATTCTTCAATAACTTCTTTGGGTTTGTTACAAGAGAAAAGGAGAAACAATGGTAAAATAAATAATAATAAATTTTTCATTTTTGTTGAAATTTCTAATATGGGTTTTCCTATTTTTTATGTTTAGCATATTGTTTGTTCAATTCTTCAAGCACTTGTTTAGTGATATCATAAGCTTCGTTAGCAAAAAGAATACCGCCGCCTTTTGAATAGCCAAGAATGAAATCGTAATTTGTTTTTTTATTGTAGTTTTTCATAAAAGAAGAAATGGTATCAAGCAAAGTAATATTCATTTCTAATTCTTGTTGCGAAAGCTTTTCAGAAAGTGTTTGATTTAATTCCATTAATTCTTGTTGCATTTCCATTGCTTTTTTTTGAGCATCTTCTTTAGAAACTAAATAGGTAGAAACTTTTGTTTCTAAATCAGCAATTTGTTTTTGAAAATAGTTTTGTTTGGAAGTAAATTGAGATTCGAGTAACTTTTTGTTGGCTTCAAGACTTGTTTTCAAATCATTTACAAAATTGTAATGTTCCATTAGGCTGTCAGAATTGACAAAAGCGATGGTTTGGATTTTATTTTTCCCATTCGTAATGGGATTGGTGTCATCACTTTTTTGTTTTGTAGTAAAAAATAAAATGTATAAAATCACAACGGAAATTAGCAATAGGATGTTCAACGATAGACCTATGTTGATTTTTCGGTGATGTGGGTTTCCAATTTTATCAAGGGTTTCATTTTCTTGGTTTACGTTTTCTTCCATAGTTTTATTGTATATTATTTATTAATAGTTTCGCAAAGATAAATAAAAAAAAATAAGAGTGAAATAATGGCTAATTACCTAGTTCAGAAATGAATTTAATTCTCATCAATCTAATTTCTTCTTCGCTATACTCGTTTTCTCCAAGCTGAATAAGGGCGTCATGAACAGAGTCAGATTCTGCGGTTTTAAAATATTCGTATATTTCTTCCTGATGGTCTAAGTCTGTAAATTCATTGATATAATAATTGATATCTATTTTAGTGCCTGATGAAACTATACTTTCCATTTCATTAAGGAGTTCTTCAATGGTAATGCCTTTAGCAACTGCAATATCTTCGATAGATATTTTTCTATCAATACTTTGAATAATGTAAACTTTTAAACCCGATTTGTTGATTACCGATTTCACAACCATGTCTTGAGGTCTTTCAATTTCGTTTTCGTCAACATATCTTTTTATGAGCTCAATAAAAGGCTTTCCATATCTAACAGCCTTTCCTGAACCAACCCCAGTAATTTGTTTCAATTCTTCTATATTTATTGGGTATTGTATTGCCATATCTTCTAGCGATGGGTCTTGAAATATGACGAATGGGGGAAGGTTTTGTTTTTTTGCTAGCTCTTTTCTAAGATCTTTAAGGAGCGCAAAAAGGACTTTATCGGAGGCACTTGTTTTTTGACCGCCGCCACCAAAAAATTCATCATCTGATTCATTCTCATAATTATGGTCGTGGGTGAGCATTATTGAATAAGGTGCATCAAGAAAAGCTTCGCCTTCAGGGCTTATTTTGAGTAAACCATAGTTTTCTATATCTTTTATCAGCAAGCGTTCTATAAGGGTTTGACGTATTACTGCATTCCAATAACGCTCATCTTTTTCCATTCCTCTACCAAACACTTCGAGTTTATTGTGTTTGTATGATTTGATGGTTGCAGAGTTTTTGCCAATAATAACATTGATTAGGTGTTTGGCTTTAAATTGTTCTTTTACAGCCAATACTGTTTCAAGCACAAGGTAAACATCATCTTTTCCTTCAAATTTTGTTTTTGGATGAAGACAATTATCGCAATTTTGACAATTTTCTTGAGGATAAACTTCTCCAAAGTAGTGTAGTAATTGTTTTCGGCGACAAACGGCTGATTCTGCATACGAAACTACTTCCATTAACAATTGGTTTCCTATTTCTTGTTCGGCAACAGGCTTGCCTTTCATAAATTTTTCAAGTTTTTGAACATCTTCGTAGCTATAAAAGGCGATACAATTGCCCTCGCCATCGTCTCTTCCGCCTCTACCAGTTTCTTGATAATAACCTTCAAGGCTTTTGGGCATATCGTAATGAATAACAAAGCGAACATCTGGTTTGTCTATGCCCATACCGAATGCAATGGTAGCTACAATTACATCAATTTCCTCCATTAGAAATTTATCTTGGTTACTTACTCTTACCGCTGAATCTAAACCAGCATGATAGGGTACAGCTTTTATTCCATTTACTTGAAGGGTTTCTGCAATTTCTTCTACTTTTTTACGGCTTAAACAGTATATTATTCCAGATTTCCCTTGATGATTTTTAATGTATTTAATAAGATCCTTATTAACATCTCCTGATTTTGCTTTTACTTCATAGTATAAGTTGGGTCTATTGAATGATGATATAAAAATGCCCGCATTTTGCATATTAAGGTTCTTAATAATATCTTGTTGAACCTTTGGGGTAGCAGTAGCTGTTAAGGCTATAATTGGAACTTTTTTTCCGATAGCTTCTATAATTGGGCGTAGGCGGCGATATTCGGGTCTAAAATCATGACCCCATTCCGAAATACAATGAGCCTCATCTATGGCAAAGAATGATATGTTAATATCTTTGAAAAATTCAATGTTTTCTTCTTTGGTAAGTGATTCTGGTGCTACATATAGCAGTTTGGTTTTCCCTTCAGTTAGGTCTTTCTTCACATTTAATATTTCAACTTTCGATAAGGAAGAATTAAGAAAGTGAGCGATGCCATCTTCGTTACCAAAATTGCGAATAGCATCAACTTGATTTTTCATTAATGAAATCAAAGGCGATATAATTATTGCAGTGCCTTTGCTTATTAGTGCGGGGAGTTGATAACACATCGATTTACCCCCACCTGTAGGCATTATTACAAATGTATCGTTACCATCGAGTAAACTTTGTATTATTTTCTCTTGATTTCCTTTAAAGTTTTCAAAGCCAAATATCTTTTTTAAAAGGTCATGTAAATCTAAACCGTTCTTTTCTATCATTATCTATTGAATTTTTTTTATAACCTGTTAAATAAAACATTGATTTTCTAAGAAAAATCAAATGATTTTATTTACTAATTTTAATAAATTAATGCTTATTTTAATTTTTAATCAAAGATAAAATAAATTGAAAAATTATAAACAACTATTTTCTTAGATTATTAAT
>MNXO01000166.1 GCA_001872995.1 Bacteroidetes bacterium CG2_30_32_10
TACAAAGATAAAATTGAGTTGTTTTTTCTGCCTCCTTACAGCCCTGATTTCAACCCAATTGAAAGAGTATGGTGGTATATGAGGAAAAAGATTTGTAATAACCGGTACATCGAATCTTTGTCAGAACGGATGATAAACTTTTGGAAATTATTTTCCAATTATCAAAAACCAAATGATTTTATAATCAACTTATGTAATCTTAAATATTCGGTTTAATATAATTTAATTGTATTCTTAGTATCACATTTATTACTGAAACCCATAAACCATAGTGTTCGCAATAATGCCATCCAGGTTTTAGGTTTCAATCTTAATAATGATTTATCGAATAGAGGCAAACCTGCTTCATTGAAAATATTGTTTGAAACAGCATTTACATATAGCTGACAATATTGAAAAGTAGCTTGAGAACGTTTCATCTCGCTAGTGAAAGCAAACTTTATTTGCTGCAACGATTTATAAATCTTTTCATTTGGTTTAAAATCTTTGTCAATCGCTGCAAAATCATATTGGATTAGAAAATCGTTCATCTCTTTAATACTTATTTTTTTTTGAGCGCTTGGCAATAGCCATATATCGGGTTTGCCATGCCTAATAAGTATTATTTTGAAGGTTGTTTTTTGCATTTATTTATAATGATTGTATTTCCAAAATGCCAATTAAAAAATCATTAACATTAATAATTACCACTTCTCTTACGAATAATCCATTCGGTAGTTAGAAGTAGGAGAATAAGTGCAAAAATCCAATATAAATTAATTAGTTCGGTGAGTTTGGTTTGGTGATATACCATAGGTTTTACATCTTCTCTTTTTTTAAGCATTTCGAGAAGGTTATTCATTTGTTGTGGAAACAACATAGCACCATCATGTTTATTGGCAAGTAAATAGAGTAATTGATGGTCAGCAACAGATTGTAGATATTCAATTTTAAGTTCGGTAACATTAAACTCTCCTTTTTGGGTATAATCTTTAGCACCAAACTTTACTTTTGCCTCATATTTATATTCTCCTACCGGAAAGTTTCCAATATTTAATGAATAAGCATTGCTTGTTTTACTAAACGCATAAGGAAATCGCTTATTGTCGCTGTTAATAATCGTAATATTAACTTCGGGCTGATTAATTAGTTCGTTACTTTCGTTATATAGTTCTGCATTTAACGTAATAGATTCGTTTTCGGGATAACTATTTTTAGAAAGTATCCGAAATGGGCGTTTATCAACTTTAACCGAAAGGTATTGTACAATTTTATTAGTTAACTCATCAATGATAAGGTGATTGTTTGTTATGGCAAAGTTCATCAATCGCCATTTCCAATAACCTTCTCCAATAATAATTCCAATTTTGGTATCCTTATGTTGGTTAAACATAATCAATGGTTGCTTGGTGGTTACGCTCCCAATCTTCTGATAAAACAATATTTCGGAAGAACCTGCTATATTATAATAACCATAAGGACTATACAAGGGGGGCAACTGCTGAGCTAATTTATTGATAGTTTCATTGATCGTGAATAACGAAAAATTATTATTTAAAGCAGGCAATGCTTCGTTGGTGCTTTGTTTGCTATAAGGTATGTTTAACCCATTTTTAAGTGCATTGAATGCTACAACATTGCTTTGGTTGCCTATAATGTATAAGATAGGAATGTTAGAATTGGTAATGGAATTGAGTAAGGTTTGATTATAATATTGTATAGAGGGCAATTGATGCAATATGATTAGGTTGTAACTACTAATGGGTTTGTTAAACTCATTTATTAAGGCAGTTTCAACTTCGTAGGTTTCATTTTGCTTAACAGATTGTTCGAGTGCAGCAATATCGGGATGGGGAGCACTTGCAAGTATCAATACTTTTTGTTTTTTATCAATTACTTCAACAAAAATATCTCTATAATTATTGGTGAAGGTAACTTCATTTTTCACCGTTTGGAGGGCAATATGGTATTTTTGAGAACCCGTTTGCTTTGCTTCGAGAGGTAAAATAATTGTTTTGTTAAAATTATTGCCATTAATAGTTATATTTTGCGAAAACAACTCCTCTTTTCCTTTTGAAACAGTAAGTTTAGTGATTTCATTATTACACTTTGTGGCTCCAATATTAATTTCAATAGGAAAAGTGTTGCCCAAAAAAACCAAATGGTTGTGATTAACCTTACTAATAAATAAATCTTTTTGTAAGTTAGTGTCGCCAAGAGCAATGGTATAAATAGGAAATGGGAAATTATCGCTTGCATAAATAGGATCCATTCCTTTATTGAATAAGCCATCGGAGGCAATAACAACTGCTCCTACATTGCGATTACTATAGCGAATAAGCAATTCGTTGAAGAGTGATTGGAAATCGGTTTGTTTATCAGTATATGAGAAAGGAATGTTATTGCGAATTTGGTCACCAAAGGAGTATGTTTTTACCTCGTAATTATTTTTTAACTTATTGATAAGCGATGGTAGTTGTTTCGAATAATCGTTTTTGTAATAGGTAGAATCTTTGCCAATAACAATAGAAGTAGAATTGTCTTGTGCAATAATGATAATGGGTTTCTCTTCGTTCGATATGTTTTTTTCGAGCATTGGCGAAAGAAGCAAAAAGGAGATTATGAAAATAGCAAGAAAACGAAGCGAAGAAAGAAGATATAGAAGTTGTTTGGAAAAATCGTTTTTCTTGTTACGATAATAAAGGATGGCAGCATAAAGCAATCCTAATGCAATGCATAAACTAAGAAACCAGAGCGGATAACCAAAAACAAAACGAATGTTCACTAGTAAAGAATAATATATTTAGAATAGGCAAACTTACGTGTTTTTTATTAAACATCATTATTGTCCGAGAAAATAAAAAAATACCAATTCTATTTTGCAGTCTCTAAATAGTAAAAAAACCTTGCTAAAAGCCTTCAGTGTTAGTATTCTAAAAATTGAATCGCATATTGGAAGCTTTAGGGGCGTAAATCCAAAAATGGAATAGTATCTATCCATTCTTATTGAATCTGATTCCAAAACGAAATGATACAATCACTTGTTTTAAATAACCATTAACCATTTAATATTCTTTAACATTTCTCTTAACAAATTTTAACAAAAATCGTTTGCATTTCTTTGTTTGCTTTTTATAATTTTGCACTGTAATAAAAAAAACAAATAAAATGGTAGAATATACAGATATTAAAGAGTTAAATGAACGCATCCAGAGGGAAAGCGCATTTGTAGATATGATTACTATCGAAATGAATAAAGTAATCATTGGACAAAAAGGAATGATTGAGCGTTTGTTAATCGGCTTGCTTTCTAATGGGCATATCTTGTTAGAAGGCGTTCCCGGTCTTGCAAAAACGCTTGCAATTAAAACCCTTGCCAACACTATTAGTGCTAAATTCAGCCGTATTCAGTTTACACCCGATTTATTACCTGCTGACCTTATTGGCACCATGATTTATAGTCAAAAGAAAGAAGAATTTATTGTGCGTAAAGGACCTATTTTTTCAAACTTCATTTTAGCCGATGAAATCAATCGTGCTCCAGCAAAAGTACAAAGTGCATTGCTCGAAGCTATGCAAGAGCGTCAAGTTACTATTGGCGACAATACCTTTAAATTAGAAGAACCATTTTTAGTATTAGCTACAGAGAATCCGATAGAACAAGAAGGAACTTATCCTTTACCTGAAGCACAAGTGGACCGTTTTATGCTCAAGGTGCTGATTAGTTATCCCAATAAGGAAGAGGAAAAAGCCATTATTAGAGAAAACATTGGACAAACATTCCCAAGCAATAATACTATTCTTAAGCCTGAAGACATTCTGAAAGCTAGAAACATCGTTCGCGAAGTATATATGGACGAAAAAATAGAAAATTATATTACAGATATTGTTTTTGCTACAAGATTTCCGTCTGATTATAAACTGGATAAAATAAAGCCATTAATAAATTTTGGAGCTTCTCCACGTGCAAGTATCAATCTAGCATTAGCAGCAAAAGCTTATGCCTTTATCAAACGAAGAGGTTACATTATTCCAGAAGACATAAGAGCTGTTAGCCACGATGTATTAAGACATAGAATAGGTTTAACTTACGAAGCTGCTGCAGAAAACATTACTACCGAAGAAATTATCAACGAAATTCTTAATACTGTTGAAGTTCCATAGGTACAAGGATTTAGACTGTAGGTTTTTAGGCTATAGGGATTTAGGCTGAAGGCATTTAAGTTGTGAGTTACAAATTGTTTGTTATTAGATTTTAGGATATGAGAGACCATTGTAAATTAAGAGCATTTGAACTTGCTGATGATATTGTAGTATTAATTTATAAGATAACAAAAGGGTTTCCTAAAGATGAAATATATGGTTTAACCTCGTAAATGAGAAGAGCGGCTGTTTCGGTACCATCAAATATAGTTGAAGGTTGTGCCCGTGAGAGCCAAACCGAATATCTTCGGTTTCTTGAGATTGCTTTTGGTTCTTTAAAAGAATTGAATTATCAATATACATTAGCGTGTAGATTGGATTATATTGAAAAAACAAAAATTAACGAATATGAACTAAAAATTATAGAAACAGAAAAAGTGCTGGGAGCATTGATACGTGCATTAAAGAAAACCTAACGGTCCAAAGCCTAACAGCCTTAAGCCAAATAGCCTACAGCCTAAATAATAAATTTACACTTAAAGTAACGCATATAAAGTGGAAACATCAGAACTTTTAAAAAAGGTAAGAAAGATAGAAATTAAAACCCGGGGATTATCGAGTCAGGTTTTCTCCGGTCAATACCATAGTGCTTTCAAAGGCAAAGGGATGGCTTTTAGTGAAGTGCGAGAGTATCAGTTTGGTGATGATATTCGTTCTATCGACTGGAATGTAACAGCTCGTTTCAATCATCCGTTTGTAAAGATTTTTGAGGAAGAACGAGAGCTTACAGTTATGTTACTGATTGATGTAAGTGGTTCTAATGAATTTGGAACGCAAAAGCAATTGAAATCAGAGTTAATGACCGAAATTGCAGGCGTGCTCTCTTTTTCTGCTATTTATAATAATGATAAAGTTGGCGTTATCTTTTTTAGCAATAAAATTGAAAAATTTATTCCACCTCAAAAAGGAACCGCACACATCCTGCGAATTATTCGTGAATTAATTAACTTTAAACCTGATAATAAGGGAACTGATATTTCGGAAGCAATGAGATACTTTACCAATATCATAAAAAAACGTTGTATTGCATTTGTAATAAGCGATTTTGTTGATAATAATTTCTATGATGCTTTTAAAATTGCCAATAAAAAACACGATGTTATTGCAATACACGTTTACGACCAGCGAGAAACGAGTTTGCCTAAGGTTGGCATTGTTAAATTGAAAGACGCAGAAAGTGGAAAATCTATTTTAGTGGATACTTCTAATAAAGAAACGCAAAATTTATTTGCTAAACAATGGCTCGAAAGAACCAGCTTTTTCAAAACCCAACTTACTAAAAATGGTATTGATTTGGTGAGTATTTCCACAGAGCAAGATTATATAAAACCACTTATTAGCCTATTTAAAAGAAGAGGATTACGGTAAATGCACTTAATAGGAGAGGAGGAGAATTTGAAATTTATAATGAGAAAATTTGATATGAAAAATAGAAAGCCTCGTGTTATCATAAAAATATCATGCCTATTATTGCTTACTATTTTGCTAGCAAATATAGCATATAGCCAAAATATAGAGGTAGTAGCAAAACTTGATTCTACAAACAATATTATTATTGGCGACCAGATTAAATTGAAACTTCAAGCTACTTGTCCCAATGGGACTATACTGATGTGGCCCGCTATAAAAGATACCATTATTAAACAAATTGAAGTAACAGGGCGTTCAAAAATTGATACTGTTTTTTCTACTGACAAAAAGCTTTTAACACTTAGCCAAATCTATACGATAACATCTTTTGATTCGGGTTCTTATAAAATACCTGCTTTTGAATTTAATTATAGGTTTTTAAAAGACAGCAACAATTATTCTATTCTCACCAATGAGCTTTTACTAAATGTAAACACGGTACAAGTGGATACTACTAAAATTATCAAAGACATTAAAGCTCCTTTGAAAGCTCCTCTTACTTTTAAAGAATTATTACCTTATATTGGTATTGGCATTGCTATTGTTGCCATTATTTTATTAATCATTTATTACCTAAGAAAAAAGAGAAAAGCCGAACCTTTAATTAAGTTTAGGTCTGTTAGGGTTGTTCCTGCTCATGAAATTGCTTTGTTGGCTTTGCAAAAATTAAAAGACGATAAGCTTTGGCAGAATAATAAGGTAAAACAATATTATATTGAACTAACCGACATACTTAGAAAATATATTGAAGCTCGTTTTGAAGTGGAAGCGATGGAAATGACTACTGACGAAATTACTGTCATATTTAAATCAATTGATATAGATGATGAATTGAAGCATAAACTAAAAAACATATTGGTATTAGCCGATTTGGTAAAATTTGCCAAAGCACAACCAATTGCCAATGAACATGATATTTGTTTAGGGAATGCTTTTGATTTCGTTAATAAAACCATTCCTGAAACTATAAAAGAAGAAACCATTAAAGTTATTGAGAATCCAACAATCGACAATATTACAAAGAACGAATAAAATATGATACCAAATATACATTTTGCACATCCTTGGTTCTTCCTGCTTTTTGCCATTATTCCACTTCTAATTGTATGGTATTGGTTTAAAAACAAGAAACGACACAGTGAAATTAATTTTTCTTCGATTGATGTTTTTACAAAAGCAAAAAAATCTTTTAAAATTCAATTTATTCATGTTCTTTTTGTTTTGCGAATACTCGTTTTATCATTATTAATCGTTGTATTAGCTAGACCACAAACAAGTTTAAGCAAAAAGGATATTAAAGTAGAAGGAATAGACATTGTAATGACAATGGATATATCTGGAAGTATGCTGGCAGAAGACTTTTCACCGAATCGACTTGAAGCTTCCAAAGAAGTAGCAATGGATTTCATCAACTCACGACCTAACGATAGAATTGGATTGGTTGTGTTTAGTAGCGAAGCATTTACTCAATGTCCGCTCACTTCAGACCACGCAGTGTTGTTTAACCTTTTTGGAGCGGTTAAATATGGAATGATTGATGATGGAACAGCACTTGGAGATGCTTTGGCTACTTCCGTTAATAGATTAAAAAACAGCAAAGCGGTTAGCAAAGTAGTTATTTTACTAACCGATGGCGTTAATAACGCTGGCTCTATAGACCCTAAAACTGCTGCCGAAATCGCCAAATTATATGGTATTAGAGTTTATACTATTGGCGTTGGCACTATAGGGATGGCTCGTTATCCTTTTCAAAATATGGGAGTTGTTCAATACCAAAATATTGAAGTTAAAATTGACGAAGAACTGCTTAAAAATATTGCTCAAATGACTAATGGTAAATATTTTAGAGCTACCAATAAAGATAAATTAGAAAGCATTTACAAAGAAATTGACCAACTCGAAAAATCGAAAATTGATGTAACGGAATATCAAAACAGAAAAGAAGAGTTTTTGCCATTCATTATTATTGCTGGTTTATTGCTTTTATTAGAAATATTACTTAAAAATACTATATTTAGAACAATTCCTTAAAACTATTGAAACATGTTTCGATTTGAACATACTTATTTCCTATATTTTTTATTGCTGATTCCATTATTGGTATTGCTTTATATTCTTATCATTAGAAAAAGGAAACAAGCAATTCGTCAATTTGGCGATATCAATGTTATTTCGCAATTGATGCCATCGGTTTCAAATATTCGCCCTGTATTTAAGTTTAGTATTTTATTGCTTGCATTGTCGTTTCTAATTATTGGACTGGCAAATCCACAAATTGGTTCTAAAGTTGAAAAAGTCAAACGTTCTGGTGTGGATTTAGTGATTGCTTTGGATGTTTCAAATAGTATGCTTGCAGAAGATATTAAACCAAGTCGTTTAGAAAGAGCAAAGCAAGCCATTATGAAATTGATTGATAAATTGGAAGATGATAGAATTGGAGTGATTGTTTTTGCAGGGAAAGCTTATACTCAACTTCCAATTACTTCCGATTATGGAGCTGCCAAACTATTTGTTTCTACAGTAACAACCAATATGATACCTACACAAGGCACTTCTATTGGTGCTGCCATCGAATTGGCTGATAAATCATTCGATTTTAAAATGACTGGGAAAAATAAAGCCATTATCATTATTACTGATGGCGAAAACCACGAAGACGATGCAATAGCGGCAGCCAAAGAAGAAGCCAAAAAAGGAGTTTTTGTGCATACACTAGGAATGGGCTTGCCCG
Source organism: Bacteroidetes bacterium CG2_30_32_10 (assembly GCA_001872995.1). GTDB lineage: Bacteria > Bacteroidota > Bacteroidia > Bacteroidales > CG2-30-32-10 > CG2-30-32-10. Next base: position 8,324 of record MNXO01000166.1, read on the forward strand.
ATGGTGCTCCAATTCCTATTTATGAAGACGGAAAACTGACGGGTTATAAAAAAGACAATGAAGATAAAACCGTAATCACCAAACTTGATGAAACAATGTTGCAGCAAATTGCAGCTACAGGAAATGGAATTTATATAAGAGCTAATAATACTGAAGTTGGCTTAAATGTGATAATGAAAGAGATTGCCAAAATGGAAAAAAAAGATTTTGAAAGCAAGCTTTTCTCTAATTATAAAGACCATTTCTATTATTTCATAGAATTAGCCCTGATATTATTAATCATAGAATTATTGTTATTTGAAAAGAAAAGCAAATTGATGAGTAAAGTCAATTTATTTGGTCAAAACAAAACTATTAATCATTAAGCAAATGAAGCACATTACAATTGTATTGATTTTATTGATTTCTTCAACATTGATATATGCTCAAGAATCGCAGAAGTTATTACGCTCAGGTAATAAGCTCTATAATAATGGAAAATTCAAGGAAGCAGAAATTGATTATCGCAAATCATTCGAGAAAAATAAAGATTATTACAAAGGAATGTTTAATCTTGGCGATGCCTTATACAAACAAAATAATTTTACCGAATCTGCCAATGTTTTCAAGCTATTGACGCAAAATAATGATTTAGATAAAACTGTAAAATCAAAAGCCTTCCATAATTTAGGAAACTCTTTGTTGCAAGATAAAAAGTATGAAGAAAGCATCAATGCTTATAAAAATGCCTTAAAACTCAAGCCAAACGACAATGATACAAAATACAACTTGGCTTATGCCCAGAAAAAATTAATTCAACAACAACAACAGCAAAATAAGGACAATAAAGATAATAAAGACCAGCAAAAACAAAACAAACCTCAGGATAACAAAGATAAAAAAGAGGACAAGAAAGAACAACAACAGCAACAAAAAAATGAAATAAGTAAAGAAGATGCCGAAAAAATGTTAAATGCACTGTTGAATCAAGAAAAAAACCTTCAGGATAAAAAGAAAAAAGATAGTGCCAAAGTTGTTAATTCAAGTTTCTTAAAAGATTGGTAAATTTGCAACCTTAAAGCATATAGAATTTATAAAATGAAAAATAAGTTAATATTTTCTTTTTTACTTTTATTATCGTTTGTAAAACTTGGTTTAGCTGATAACATTCAGTTTACTGCTACAGCCAAAACAAATGTAAGTGTGGGCGAAAAGTTTGTAATTACCTATTCGCTTAATACAAATAGTGCTGCCAATTTCGAATCGCCATCATTTAATGGTTTCACCGTTTTATCTGGTCCCAACCAATCGAGCAGCTCCAGCATGCAAATTTATAATGGGAAAACAATACAATCAGTAAGTTATTCTATTACCTATATTGTGATGGCTAATAATGAAGGGAAGTTTACAATTTCTCCAGCTACTGTTTTTATTAATGGGAAAACATATAAATCTAATTCCTTAAACATCAATGTGGGCAAAGGAAATAGCTCAACACAATCGGCTGGAAACAATAAAAATCAGCACAATCAAACAGTTCAAGAGAATAATACTCCTACCAATGTTAGCGACAAAGATATTTTTTTAAAAGCTAGCACCGATAAAAAATCTGTTGTGCAAGGAGAACAAATTATTGTAACTTATAAAATATACACCAACGTTCAAATTTCGCAATATGTTATTAATAAACTTCCATCTTATAGTGGATTTTGGTCTCAAGATATTACAGGGAAAAATAATAATGTGAAACAGTATAACGAAGATGTTAATGGAAAATCTTATGCGGTTGCAGAAATTAGAAAAGTAGCTTTATTCCCTCAAAAAAGCGGCACATTAACCATTGAGCCACTCGAAGTAGAGTGTCTGGCACAAATAAAAACCAAAAGTAAAAAAGACCCTTTTGGTGATATTTTTAATGACCCATTTTTTTCTGGTTTCTCCAATTCGTTTTTCGATTCGTATCAAAATGTTAAAAGAGTTTTAAATTCTAATTCATTAAATATAAACATAGAACCCTTACCCGAAACCAATAAACCCAATGATTTTAATGGTGCTGTCGGAAACTTAAGCATAAGTTCTACTATTGACAATACTGATGTTAAAACAGGAGACGCAATTACGCTGAAAGTAACCATTTCGGGCAGTGGTAATTTATCTTTAATAGATAAGCTCAAAATAAATTTCCCTCCCGATTTTGAAGTATATGACCCAAAAATTGTTGACAACATAACCTTAGGTTCTGACGGAATGAAAGGGAGTAGAACATTTGAATACCTCATAATTCCTAGAAATGCAGGTCAATTTACGATTAACCCAGTTTCTTTTAGCTATTATGATTTAAATAAAAAACAATACATCACGCAAACCACCGATTCCTATAACTTAAACATTGCCAAAGGTAACGGAAATGAGTCAAATGTTTCAATAAATGCCGTCAACAAAGAAGATATTAAATATATCGGCAGTGATATAAGATACATTAAGAAAAATAATTTTAATCTTAAACAAACAACCCATGTATTCTTTGGTTCTTTGCTATTTTGGGGTTTATTTTTGATTCCTATTTTGTTATTTATTTTATTTGTAGTTATTTGGCGTAAAAAAATTAAAGAAAACAACAATATCGCTTTAATGAAAAATAAAAAAGCTACCAAAATTGCTCAAAATAGATTAAAGAAAGCTCAACTATACTTAAAAGATAATAATTCCAATGCTTTTTACGAAGAAATCTTCAAAGCACTTTGGGGTTACTTAAGTGATAAATTAAATATTCCTGTTTCGGAGCTATCTAAAGAGACTGCTGGCGATGCTTTATTAAACAAGTCTGTAACAGAAAGTACCAGCCATCAATTTATAGAAACATTAAATGATTGTGAGTTTGCCAGATTTGCTCCTGGTGGTAATACCTCTCAAACAATGGATTCTGTATATTCTGAAGCTTTAAATATTATCAGTATTATTGAAAAAGAACTTAAGTAATTGAAATATGATGAAAACACTTATCAACAAACCATATAAATATACTTTTGCTTTTTTATTAATCCTTTTAATCTATTTGGGAAATCTCAAAGCGCAGGATAACTACATTACTCTTGATAAAGCAAATAATGAATACACCAAAGGTAATTACCAGAATGCGATCGACTTGTATTTGCAAATAGTTAAAACAGGATACGAGGCTCCGGAATTATATTACAACCTTGGTAATGCTTATTTTAAAAGCAATAGCTTGCCTTATGCTATTTTATATTTTGAGAAAGCAAAGAAATTAAATCCTACTGACGAAGATATTGAATATAATATTAAGGTGGTAAATAATAAGTTGATTGATAAAATTGATATTGTACCTGAATTGTTTTATATTAGATGGTGGAAAGCTATTAATAGTCAAAGCTCTGCCAATGGTTGGGCTTTAATTTCAATAATATCGCTATGTATATTTCTATTATTAGTTGCAATTTATTTGTTTTCTTATAAAATGTTGCTTCGAAAGCTCGGCTTTTCTTTTAGTTTTGTATTCTTATTAATCACATTACTTGCGTTAAACTTTTCTTTTATACAAAAAAGACAAAGTACAAATAGCAATGAAGCCATTGTTTTTTCTCCATCTGTGAGTGTTAAAAGTTCTCCTGATGCCAATAGTGTTGATTTATTTGTAATCCACGAAGGAATCAAAGTAGAAATTACCGATAATATTGGCGATTGGTCCGAAATGAAAATTGCTAATGGCAGCAAAGGCTGGATTAAGAAAGAAGAATATCAGAAAATATAATATTTAAAAGAATCATGCTTATTTGGCAATCCAATTTTGTGGATTCTGTCGCGAAGAACCATACCAAATCTGAAATTTCAATTCAGTTTTAGAGTCATTGCTGTCAATCAAACCTATGTTCTGCTTGGTTTTTACAGTTTCACCAACCACTACAAACACACTTGATAAATTAACATACACACTCAAATAATCGCCATGCCTTATAATTACCGCTTTATTGCTTGAGCCTGGTATTGAAATAATACCTGAAACTTTGCCGTTAAAAATGGCACGCGCATTCGTACCAGCATTGGTTGAAATGTCTATACCGTCATTTTTTATTTTCACATCAGGAAATAAAGGATGTTGATGTTCGCCAAAGGTACTGGTAATAATGCCATTTTCGGTGGGCCATGGTAATTTCCCTTTGTTTTCAGCAAAATCAGCAGAAAGTTTTATTTCGGTTGGGGTTAATGAAATACCTGTATTCGTTTTAACCTTACCCGATTTATTAGTTGCTTTTTTTATCTCTTCTGCAATAATAGCTTCAATCATCGACTGCATTTTTTTGGCAGCATTTTCCTTTTCTTTGATGGTTTTTACGAGTTCTTTCTGTTTAAGTTTAAGGTCGGTAATACTCTTATTTTTCTCAGCAATTTCAATTGACAAAGATTTTTTCTCCTTTTCCTGTTCATTCAACAAAATCTTCATCTCCGCTTTTTTTAATTCTAGATTACTAAGCTTTAAATTGATTTGTTGCTGCGTGAATGTTATCTTTTCGGCTTGTTTCTTGCGATAGGCTGAATATTGTTGCAAATAAAGCATTCTGAGATAAGCCTGATTAAAATCGGCTGCCGAAAAAATAAACATCATTCGATCATAAGAGCTACGATTCTTGTATGCAAAGCAAATCATTTTAGCATAATTCTCTTTTAAAGTTTTAAGGATCGCGTTAAGCGTATTTATACTGTCTGTTTTTTGTTTTATCAGTATGTTAAGACTATCAACTTCATCGTTGATAATGCTAATCAATTCCTGCCTTTGTGTTATTTTTGTATTTAAAAGGATAAGTTGATTAAGAGAGAGCTTGGTAGTTTGTTTTGTTTCATTCAGTAGTTTGTTGGTATAAATAATTTCTGCTTCAAGCTTCTTCTTGTCTTTTTGAAGCTTTTCTTTGTTGGTTTGTGAATAAACATTGGCGTTTATAAAACAAAATAGTAAACAAATGATTGTTAATCTAATATTTAAACCAAATACCTTTATAATACTTTGCTGTTGTAATTTTTCCATAAATTATTAATATGTTTTCTAAGCTCAATTGAAGAAAACTTTATTCCATTTTAGTGTATTTTTCGGGAATATTAAAAGGCATTTCAAAAGGTTTATCGATCTGTATTTTAGTATAATCAATAAGCATATTAAATTTTTTATCGGCAATCATTTCATATTCTACATGGTAAGCAAATTTTTGGTTATTAACATCCGAAAATTGAGAATACTTAGCATCTATTTTACGCTTATCGTTTATTTCATTGATGGCTATTTTTTCTATTTTGAATGTTTCAGGGTTTATAAATATTTTCTGAAGCATTACTTTCAAGTTTTCGTTATCCTTAATAAATTTTTTAATTTTTCTTCTTCCAACGGTAGTAAGGGTGTACTTTTTATTTTCAATGGCAGCTTTAAACTTATCATTTTCATAATAAGATAAGTCATTGCCAACTATAAATGACTGTAATACGTCAAAATCTAGATCAGTGTTAAGTAATGTATTGATATAATCGAATTTATCTGAAAGGTATGTTTGTTTTAATCTATTAATTAACTTAAGCGAATCGGGAGTTATTAGAACCCGCATCATTTCGATACCAACCGCAGGTGTAATAGATAACCACAAAGCAGTATCTCTTTTTAAACGAATATTTCCATAAAATGTGTTTGAGCTTTTATTTTCAATCACAGTAACGGTTATTTTAGAAGAAAATAGATTGTATTTTAATTCATTTTTCTTTAATTGCTCGAATAAATAATCGGCTCCTTGTTCTTTAATAGGTTTTCTAA
>MNXO01000040.1 GCA_001872995.1 Bacteroidetes bacterium CG2_30_32_10
TCTTTAATTTATAAATATAAAAAAATTACGCCTATGAAAACGAAATTTATGAAATTTGCATTACCAATTGGTTTGGGAATGATATTATTAGTTATTACATTTATGGGCATTATGTCAGTAACACTCACCGGATGCGAAAAAGATCAACCAACAAAATGTAAAACAGGTTCTTGTTTAGGAAACGATGGATTGTGTTACGGACCTTGTTCAAGTGGTTTTCAATGTACAACAACGCCAAGTGGAAATTGTAGTGCTGCAAGTGCAGGTGGTGTTTATTGTTTTGGCGGTGGCAATACGGGCTGTACTCCAACAGGATGTGCTTCCTCAACTCCATGGCTTTGTGGCGCCTATTGTTATGCAACTCCACCAAGTGGTAATCATAGCTGCATAAAATGTCCATAATTTTTAGTTAAAATAAGCCCTTAATTGAACCGTCCCAACATGTATTGTTTTTATTGCATTTGATTTTCTGCCTTCATAATTTACATTTAATTGTAAGTTGTCTGATATATTTCTTTGGTAAGAAATATTCCATAAATAATTTTCTCCCGTTTTTAATCCTTCCAACATTTCAAAAGCAAGAGAAGTGTTTTCTTGGGCATTATAAGCAACTTTGGTAAAACCAAAACGACCAACCAAAGAGCTTTTCGATAAAATATTATACTTTATTTCGGTTCCTATCTTATTTAATGCTGTTTTTTCTTTTAAAACACTTACCGTATTTTGCTTATCGGTATATTTAAAAAAGACACTTACCCTAAATCTGCTATTTGTTTGTAAACTTATAGTTGGTTCAATTTCAAAAAAAGAAACGTTATAATCTCTTGTTTTCATATATTCTGAAGTGTTTTTTTTGTTGCCTGTATTATAAAGAATGAATAGGGACAATACCTTATTTATATTCCATCTCACTTTAATGCCTTTTAACAAATACAATCTTGTATCGAATCCATTTATTAATAAAATTTTATTATTACTTTGCTGATAGTTAAAGTCAATTCCATAAACTGCATTTGTTTTGTTAAAGAATAGCGTGTTTTTAAATGTGGAGTTAATAGAAACAAGAACGCTATCGTAGATATGCGTACTAAATGGATTGTAAGCTATTTGTGGATTGTTGTCTATTACTTTACGGTCGATGTTATAGATAGCCGAATAGTACAACCGACCAATAAATTTATTAAAAGAATTGTTGTTTTTGAGAATCGCCGAAGGATTCAAAGCAAAAGTTTGGTTATATTGATTGGTAAAGGTTTTGATGGATTGGTTGGTAGGGATAAAAACTTTAATATAATTCGCTTGATCTTGAAATATAGCAATTTCAAATTCATTAAGTTCTTTAATTCCATTATCGTTATAATCAGACCAAGAGTAAACACCTTGTCCCGAGGCAACTTCGAGATATGAAAACTCTTTTTTTAATTCTAAACCAGACCCAATTTCATAAAAAATAGTTGTTTTTAATAGACCTTTCCAAATATTAGAAAAATATTCGAGCCTCCCAACCAAAAACTTGCTTGCCTCATCTTTGCTCAATAAAGTGTCATATATTAGCACTTTGCGGTAAGAACTATTTAAGGTAAGTGCATTGTTGGTATTGCTAAAAATATCCGTTGAAAAACCATAATTTTCAGCAAGTGTGGACAATTTAAAACTACTATCATTAGGCAACCAATCGTATCTTCTTTTATAAAACAAATTAAATTTATTGCTAGCCGAATCGGGGTTTGCAATAAAAATTTCGCCTTGCAAAAAAGAAAAACTATTTGCCGAAAGAGCATCGTTGTATGTGTTCTTTATTTTGTTCTTTTCTTGTTCTTCTTTTATACCAATAGAAAAGTGTTCAAATTTTTTAATAATGCTTGATTTTTGTTTGAAATATTCGCTTGTAGTTTTGGTATAGTTTGTTTTTAATAAATTGCCATCAAAAAAATAGAAATAATTACGGCTATTAAGGTTAAAGCAGAACGCATTTTTATATGCTTTAAATGATTTTCCTTTCAAGTAATTAACAAATTGATAACTAATAAATTCATTGTTTTTATTAATAATGGTAAGTTTCAAACCTGAAACATATTCGTTTTCCTTAATTTTTAAAGTTGTTAGATTCCAATCTCTATCAAATTCAACGTCTCTATATCGTTCTATGGGGCTAAACTGTTTATCAACAATTTCGGAGCTTATTTCTGAGATAAAATTCCAATTGTTTTTGTTAGTTTTCCATAGATTTTGTTTATTAATAATATTCATTTTAATAGCAAAACCATTATCATCATTTTTATCTTTTGTTGAAAAAAGGTTAATATTGTTATTGCTGAATGCGGTTTCTATAGAAAGTTTCGTTTTTTTTGAAAGCAAATAATCGGCAGCGAGCGTTATCATTTGTTTTTTCTTGGGGGTGATTAATAATACGACAGGTTCATAGTTTCCCTGTGGTTGATTGCTTATTGGTTGAATCCATTTAAAAACTCTTCCGTTAGCAATGGTGTTAATTTGAATATAATTACCATTTCCCTGTCCAACATTTGAAAAAGATAGTCTATAGTGAGCACTATCGGCATTATTACAATAAACAAAAACTGAATCGAAGCCTAAAGAGTCAATTTTTTTATAAAGAACTTCGTTGGTATTGAATAGAATGCTATCGATATGATAGCTTAATGCATCTTGAAGACTATCGCCAATAGAAGTAAGTAGTTTTTTCTCCTTAGTGCTTAAATCTTGTTGTATCGGTTGGTTTTTTAAATCTTGTTCAGAGAAATAATTGAATCGCAATGTATAATTTTTATTAATCCATTCATTACCAACAAAAAACAAGGTTCGAGTATAATTAATATCTGAATATTCAAATTCTACAACAAGACGATTGTCTTTGTTTATCTGTTTTTTAGGGGTAAAGTTTATTTGAGCAAGATTATAATCAATGGTATAATCGTTTTCTTGCCCACGAACAAGCAGTACTCCATCAATATAAATTTTTTCGGTTCCAGCAATAACAACAATATACATTTCATTTTCGTTTCCTATAAGTTGATATGGTCCTTGGTTGCCTTCTATTCCATTTATTTGATTTCGCGCAAACTTTCCTTTAGAGAGAGCTACACTTGCAACAATATTGTTTTCATTAGTGTACTTAATGTTTTTAGAGGTGTTAAAAGAAGAAGACAGCATAACACCTTGCGACTTTTTGTTGAAACTCATAAAATAACTCTTGGGTCTTTGTATTTCAAAATCACCAGCAATAAGTTTTGTTTTTTTATCAGACAACTGAATAAATACTTTATCAAATTCTTGTATTTGTTGGGTGTTTCCTTCGGGTTGAATAGGAATATTTTGGTCTGTAATAACGGCAAGCAATTCAATTTCATTAGATATTTTTCCTGAAAGCTGAAGGTTTAAACTCGAATTAACGAATAAATCTTGATTATTGCCAAAAGATACTCCACGCGAAATGCTTCCGCTTTTACTTAACCCGCCAAAACCCCATACATCAGTTGGTGCCTCTTGAAAACTTATAAAATAGTTGGCATTGCTTAAGGTATCTCGCTTTTTGACTTTATTAATGTCTTTATGATAATATATTTTACTAAAATTGTAAGGGAAAACGCGATATTTTATAGTAATAGTGGTGTTTTTATAATGGGAGTTATTAAATATAAGTAAAGATTTTGCATCATCAAATTTAAAATAATTACTATCAATAGGTTGTCCTAAAGAGTCGAGCAAAACAAATGACTGTGGAATAATGCTTAAAGAATCAATCACTAATGTATCTCCCGATACAAAATGTTTAGCGTATCGTAAATTGCTTATTGTTTGTGATTTTAATACAAAAGGCAAAAGCAATAATAGTATAATTATAAAATGAATTACTCTTTTCAACAGGCATTTATAAAAAACAAATAAAGATATATATAATAGAAATAATACGCAGCATTATATTTTATAAACCTATTTAATAAGTATTGTAGAGCAGTTATAGAAATAAAAACAAGAAGGAAAGCGATTGATCGTAGTTTATAGTTTTATTAACTTTATAGGCAGAGAAATCATATCTGCATAATCCTCTACGGCTTCTTCCATATCGAGGTCGGCAGCTTTGTAAAGCCAATTGATAGTAATTTCTTTGTTAAGTTTTGATAAACCATCTAAACGCATCAAAATATCAAGGATTATTTTAGAAGATGCAGTATTAAAATAAATAAAGTTAAAGTTAAAGGTGATTGATTTATGCGTGCTTTTTCCAAAATCGTCAAGCCAAATCAATGCTGGCGTATAGATTATTTTTACATCTTCTGGCATAGAAATACCAGTTATTTGACATATTCCACTTATTGGGTCAAAATTTATTTCTGGTGATGACGTGGTTTTTTCAATAAATAAATTTTCCATTTTAAATATTAATTCTTTATACAAATTAACATCATTTTTTTCAAATATGCAACGATTATCCTTATTTGTTTTTATTAAAACACTATCGCAATTCACATAAATAGATGAATTGATTTCTTTGTGTTTTCTTTACTTTTATTTAAACGACATAAATTTAAAAATTTTTTCATTTTAACCCAAAAACCCAGTTCGCTAATTGGTGAATTTAACATAAAGTATTCGCAAAAATGGGTATAATTATCTTTATTAATAGCAGTTTTGCTTATTATTATACCATTTTCCTTGCCAAGTATTTCTTTTTTCAAGCTCTTTTTCAATCATTATAACAATTTGGTCGTTTCGAAGCAAGCCCCAGTTTGGAGAAGCAAGAAAACGAGGAGGCACTTCTCCCGAAAACCTTTCCACAACAAATGCAGGATTGAGCTTTTCTAGAAAACGTACCATAAAATCAACATACTCTTCGAGCGAAAACAAAGAAAAAGCTGAGGGGTTTTGTTGATAAATAGTTTCAATAGCCGTATTTTTGATGATTTGCAATTGATGAAACTTGATATTATCAAGTGGTAATTTAGATAATATGTTTGCTTGGTCAAGCATTTCTGTTCTTGATTCACCAGGAAGTCCAAATATCAAGTGCGCTCCGCATTTAATTCCAAAAGCAGCAGTTTGTTTAATAGCCGTAATTGATTGTTCAAAAGTATGTCCTCGATTGATATTGACAAGTGTTTTGTTGTAGCACGACTCTATCCCATATTCAACAATAACATAATGCTTTTGCGAAAGCTCCTTTAGATACAATAGTTTTTCATCGTCTATACAATCAGGTCTTGTGCCAATAACTAAACCGATCACTCCCGGATATAATAGTGCTTCTTGGTAAAGTTTTTTAAGATTGTCAATATTGCTGTATGTATTTGAATATGTTTGGAAGTAGGCAAGGTATTTGTTGGCTTTGCGATAGCGGCGTACATGAAATTCGATGCCTTCTTTTAGTTGTTGGGTAATAGATTTTTCGGGCAGACAATAGGAAGGGTTGAAAGCATTGTTGTTGCAATAGGAACAACCACCTGTGCTTATGCTTCCATCTCTATTTGGGCAAGTAAAGCCCGCATCAATACTTACTTTTTGAACTCTTTCGCCAAATTTTATTCGAAAGTATTCTGCATAAGAGTTGAATCTTCGAGGATGACCCCAGCAATAATTTTTTGTTGTCAATATTTTTTATGTTCAAATGAATTTATAGAGCTGGTCTCCTCTTCTTACCAATTGGCTTAAAGAAAAAGAACACACTTCGCCTTTTACTGTTTCATCAGTTTTTTTCAAATCTACTCTTATTTCTTTAATTTGCTCTTCTACAACTCCAGTTGTTGGACCAATAATTAACACTTCATCTCCAACTTGGAGTGAATAGGTTTCTATTTTGATTTCTGCTACCTTTAGTTTAGAAAAATAATTTGTAACCTTACCGATATAGGTTTTCTTTTTGGTGGCTTGCGAACCGTATTGTTCTGACCATTCGCCCAACTTTTTGCCTAAATAATAGCCTTCCCAAAAACCTCTGTTATAAACCGATTTTAATCTTGCAGTCCAGTTATCAATAGCTAATTGGGTATAATTACCAGCATAATAAGCGTCAATAGCTTCGCGATAACAAGAAGTAACGGTTTTAACATATTCTGGAGCTCGACCTCTGCCTTCAATTTTCAGAACGCATACACCAGCATCAATTATTTTATCAAGAAAAGCAATGGTTGATAAATCTTTGGGTGACATAATAAATTCGTTATCTACTTCCAGTTCTATTCCCGAATCTTTATCGGTAACCACATAAGAACGCCGACAAAGTTGCATACATGCTCCTCTGTTTGCCGAATAATTTAAATTATCGAGGCTAAGATAACATTTACCAGAAACCGCCATGCATAAAGCTCCGTGTGCAAACACTTCAATTTTAACAAGATTGCCCGAAGGTCCATTAATGTTTTCGTTTTTTATTTGCTTAACAATTTCTCCTACTTGTTTTAATGACAATTCTCTGGCGGTTACCATCACATCCGAATAGGCAGCATAAAACTTAACCGCATCTATATTGGTTATATTGCATTGAGTAGAAATATGTATTTCCATATCGATTGAACGTGCATAATTAATTACCGAAATATCTGATGCAATAATAGCAGAAATGCCACATGCTTTCGATTTGTCTATAATAGACTTTACCAAATCAATTTCGTTATCGTATATAACCGTATTTAAGGTGAGATAGCTTCTCACTCCATTTTCTTTACATATAGCTGTAATGTTTTCAATGTCTTCTAATTTGAAGTTCGCCGAAGAACGCGAACGCATATTTAATTGTTCTACGCCAAAATAAACAGCATCGGCTTTTGCTTGTATAGCAGCCATCAAAGATTCGTAGGAGCCAACGGGAGACATTAATTCTATTTTGCTGTGATGATTCATTCTTTTTTTTTAATTTTGTAAAATTACAAATTGATTGTCTTAATTATTTAAATTTTTTATCTTTGTTTTTTTAACCAAAAAACTCAAAATCATGAAAAAATTAACTGGTATATTTATAGTGATTGTAACAATAACGTTATTGATTTCATGCAAACCATCGAAAGAAGAAGCAATGAAATATCATGACGCATTGGTAAATGAAGAAGTGTTGATTATTGAAGCAGAAAGCGCTTTTACGGATGCAGTGGTAAACAACAAACAAAGTGAATTAGATGTACTATATGCTGCCTTTTTAAAACAAATAGAAACTTCTAACGAAGTAGTCAATAACATTAAAGCATTGGGAGATGATTCTAAATTTAAAGATGCTACATTGGCTTTATTATCGGTATATAGTTCGGTTGCAAAGCAAGAATATTCTGAAGTTTTAAAAATTGCTAAAATCCCTGATACTGAATATACTGAGGAACACAACAACAAAATGAAAGAAATATCTGCTAAAATTGATGATAAATTAAACAAAGAAGTTCAAAACTTTTTGAAAGCTCAAAAAGAACTAGCAACAAAATATAAAATAACAGCTACTCCTACAACAAAAAACAACATTAATTATTAATTAACTAAAATTCCTTATTATGAAAAAATTATTATTTTTAACCGTAGTTTCAGGATTAATTCTTGCCTCTTGTGGCAGTAATCCAAAATCAGATGCCGAAAAAGTTTGTAACTGTCGCGAAAATGTTATGAAAAAAGCGATTGATATTAAAGGAACTCGAAGTATGGCAGATTTAAACAAAGAAGAAAACGACAAAATTGACGTCCTTGTTAAAGAATGTAATGTCATGGAAGACAAATTTAAAGAAAAATATAAAGATGCCAAGGCAACAGAATTTAAAGATGCTGTTGATGCGTGTTTTAAAAATGTAGAAGTGAAATATGAAAACAAATTAAATTAATATTTCAAATTTTTAATACCTTAAAGAAGCCGTTTTCGGAAATGAAAACGGCTTCTTTAATTTAATATCCTTAGCAACCCAATAATTTATTTAAATGAATCAATTATTTGTTCGTTTTGTCTTGATTACTAAACCGATAAACTACAAATAAAAAATCAAGAACCTTTTTGTAAACAGTTATTTGGGAAGTAATTCCCATATTCTTAAGTGTTTAGATATATTACGTAGGATTGTTGTAAATTTTTAGCAACCTTTTTTATTGTATTAGCTCGTCAAAAATTTTTATATTTCAAGAGTATCTTGAGTGCCGATTGATAGGTCATTCGTTGTAAATAAGGAAATTTTTGAATAGTTACGTTTTGAAATCAATTGGTATTATTTGTGTTTTGCAAAAACAGTAAAATAGTTTAATAAATAATTTGTTTAATTAAAAATAATTTTATACTTTTGACCACTTGGTTAATCTAAATGGTTAAACCAGTTATTTAATCTTAATATCAACATGTTAGAAGAAGAAAAAAATACAGAAAAAACAATTTTAGAAGCAGCCAAAAGAGTTTTTTTAGCCAAAGGCTTTGATGGTGCCAGAATGCAAGAAATTGCGGATGAGGCAAAAATAAACAAATCGTTGGTACACTATTATTTTAGAAGTAAAGACAAACTGTTTGATGCCATTTTTGAAGAAGCATTCAGCCAATTCATTCCTAAAGTTGCAGAAACAATGGCTTCCGACAAAGATATTTTTGAAAAAATAACCATCTTTGTGGATACTTATATTGAAATGTTTATCAACAACCCTCATATACCCACATTTATACTTCACGAAATCAACAGAAACCCAGACAGAATAGTCGATTTGCTAAAAAACTCCAAAATTAATCCGTCTTTGTTTGTAGTATCTATCATGCAAGAAATGCAAAATGGCGCTATAAAGCCATTGCATCCCCTGCACTTAATTATTAATATGATAAGTTTGTGCGTTTTCCCTTTTGCAGCAAAACCAATCATCAAAGGTTTTATATTAAATAATGATGAAGCCCTTTTTAATCAGTTTATTGCAGAAAGAAAAAAAGAAGTTACCGCATTTATTATTCGTTCCATTAAAAATTAAACTATGAATAAGTTTACACTCTTATTATTATTATTTTCTCAACTTGTTTTTGGTCAAAATACCGAACCCATTCTGAGTTTAGAATATTGCTACACAGAGGCAATTAGCAATTATCCATTAATTAAACAAAAAGACTTGCTTAAAACCTCCACCGAATATAAAATAAAAAATCTGAATGTCAATTATTTGCCGCAAGTTTTTTTGAATGGTCAGGCAACGTATCAATCGGATGTTACCGAATTACCAATTAAAATGCCTGGAGTTTCCATTCCTGAATTAAATAAAGATGCTTATAAAGTTACTTTAGATGTTAATCAAGTGGTTTATGATGGTGGTTTAACAAAAAACCAAAAAAACATAGAAAAAACTGGATTGCTTTTGGATGAACAAAATCTCGATATAGAACTTTACAAAGTGAAAGACAGGGTTAATCAATTGTATTTTAACATTTTGCTACTGCAAGAAAACGAAAAGCTCTTGAAAGTAATGCAAAATGAAATCAATTCGAAATTAGCAAAAATGGAAGCAGCCATCAAGGGGGGGGTTGCTATTGAAAATAATGCCAATATCCTTAAAGCGGAATTGATAAAAATTGAACAACAATTAATAGAAATTAATGCGGGCAAACAAGCGAGCAGTCAAATGCTGGGAGAATTAATCAATAAAACCATCACAGAAAAAACCACTTTTGTATTACCAGAACCTATTGTAAATGTAAACGATACCATCAATAATAGACTCGAATTTAAATATTTCGATTTGCAAAAAGACAAAATCACTCAAACTAAAAATCTTTCTGTTTCTAAAATAATGCCAAGGGTTTCAGTTTTCGGACAAGCAGGTTATGGTCGCCCCGGCTTGAACATGTTTACTACTACTTTTGATACTTATTATCTGGTTGGTGCAAAATTGAGTTGGAATATTTGGAATTGGAACCAATCGAAAAACGAAAAAAACATACTAAATATTCAATTTTCTATCGTTGATTCTCAAAAAGAATTGTTTGCTATGAATTTGAAAATGGCTAATTATAAAGAAAATGCAGACGTAAAAAAATTCATTGCATTGATAGAAAAAGACAATGAAATCATTGCTTTAAAAACCAAAATTGCAAAAAATGCTTCTTATCAATTGGACAATGGAATTATTACGGCAACAGAATACACCACCGAATTAAACTCGGAATGGCAGGCAAAACTGAATTTGGAACTTCACAAAATACAATTGGTGCTTTCAAAAATTAATTATTTAAACAACCTTGGAATGTTGTAACTATTTTATATACAAACATATATCAATAAATTAAAAAGAAATAAAAATGAAAAAATATTTATATCTACTTGTTGGATTAACAATTTTAACAGCCTGTTCGAGCAGAAATCATAAATCAGATGCTTATGGCACTTTCGAGTCAACTGAAATTACCATCTCCTCGGAGGCAAATGGTAAAATTCTGAAATTGGACCTCCATGAAGGCGATGTATTAAATGCGGGCGTATTGATTGGTTTTATTGATACCACCGATTTAGTGTTGAAAAAAGAACAATTATTGGCTCAAAGAAAAGCGATTTCAAATAAATCTGCCAATGTTTTCTCACAAATAGAAGTACAGAAACAACAGAAAAAGAACCTTTTAATTGAAAAAACAAGAATAGAAAATTTGTTGAAAAACAATGCCGCTACCCCCAAACAATTGGATGACATCAACGGGAGCTTAGATTTGATTGACAAACAAATTATGTCCATACAAACACAAAACAGTTCGGTGTTCAATGAAACGGAAGGAATTACGAAACAAATTGAACAAATTGAACAGAGCATTAAGAAATCATATATTATAAATCCTTTGGCAGGTACCGTATTAACCAAGTTTGCAGAACCAAATGAAATCACCACTTTTGGAAAAGCACTTTACAAAATAGCTGATTTAAGCGAAATGACGTTGAGGATTTATGTGAGCGAATCGCAATTGTCTTCTATAAAAATTGGTCAAAAAGTGCAGGTGTTGATTGATAAAAACGCGAAAGAATTAGCTAAAATGGAAGGTATAATTACTTGGATTTCTCAAAATGCGGAGTTTACACCCAAAATAATTCAAACAAAAGAAGAAAGAGTTAATTTGGTGTATGCGGTGAAAGTAAGAGTTAAGAATGAAGGCAGCTTAAAAATTGGAATGCCAGGGGAAGTAAATTTTAAATAAGTATTGATTGGAATAATTAATATATGAATGAATTATCGGCTACATCAAAAAAAATGTCAATAAAGAAAATTAGTTTCAAACAATTAGTTTGGTTGTTTTTTGTTGTCTTTTTCATTCATAATATTGAGGAGTTTTTATCTTTTCCATCTTGGTTAGAAGAAAATATTAGTGCTATTCCATTGTTTCTCAGTTCCAAAATAGCTTTAGTTTTTCATTATAACTTTATCTTTTTTATTGCAATTGCATTATCTTTAGCTACTTTGCTTCCTCTTTTTATTTGTATTTGGGCTAATAAAACCAAAAACAAACAAATCACAATCTTTTTATTGCTTACAATCGCTTGGGTAATGATGTTGAATGCCTTTCAACATATTTTTAACACCTTAATAATGAATGAATACACACCCGGTTTGATTACCGCTTTACTTATTAATTTGCCTTTCAGTATTTATTTTATCTTACGATTGAAAAAGGAGAAAGCAATCTCGAAAATGAAACTTTTTTTATATTTACCCATAGGATTGGTTGCTTATTTTTTAAGTGTAGCTGCTATATTGTTAATTAGTTATAACATTTTAAATTTTATCAAACCATGATATCAATTCAGGTAAAAGAGTTAACAAAAAACTATGGGAATGTAATCGCCTTGGATAACATTTCGTTTGAGGTGAATAAAGGAGAACTATTTGGCTTCATCGGACCAGATGGAGCAGGTAAAACAACTTTGTTTCGTATTTTGGTAACCCTTTTAATTCAAGACAAAGGAACTGCTTTGATGGAAGGACATGAAGTAGTTAAAGAGTACAAGAAAATTAGAAATATGGTGGGTTATATGCCTGGTAGATTTTCGTTATACCAAGATTTATCAGTAGAAGAAAACTTAAAATTTTTTGCAACTACATTTGGAACAAGTGTTGAAGAAAATTATGATTTAATAAAAGACATCTACCAACAGATAGAACCATTTAAAAAAAGATTAGCAGGCAAACTCTCTGGGGGTATGAAACAGAAATTGGCATTGTCGTGTGCAATGATTCATAAACCAGAAATACTGATTTTAGATGAACCAACCACAGGAGTAGATGCTGTTTCTAGAAAAGAATTTTGGGAAATGCTTTGTAAATTGAAAGAAAACAATATTACTATTCTTGTTTCAACGCCTTATATGGACGAAGCAAGTCTTTGCGACAAAGTGGCATTGATACAAAATGGAAAAATATTAAGTATTGATAAACCCGATTTAATAATGAAAAGCTTCTCAAAGCCATTACTCGCTATTAAGGCAAATAATATGTATAATCTGCTTTATGATTTAAATGAATACAAAAACACGAATTCTGTTTATCCTTTTGGTGAATACATACATTACACCCCTTTGGAAAAAACTTATGATATCAAGGATATAGAAAGTTTCCTTGTTGCGAAAGGACATATCAATATTATAATTAATAAAATTGAAGCCAATATTGAAGATTGTTTTATGGATTTGATGAAGAAAAATTAAACGATGATAAGAATGGAACAAACACCTATTATTACTGTTAAAAACCTTGTAAAAAAGTTTGGTTCTTTTGTTGCCAATGATAAACTCACT
This sequence comes from Bacteroidetes bacterium CG2_30_32_10, assembly GCA_001872995.1. Lineage (GTDB taxonomy): Bacteria > Bacteroidota > Bacteroidia > Bacteroidales > CG2-30-32-10 > CG2-30-32-10. The sequence continues at coordinate 12,717 of MNXO01000040.1, forward strand.
TTTAGTGTGAATAAAGGAGAAATATTGGGTTTTTTAGGTGCAAATGGTGCAGGAAAAACCACCGCAATGAAAATACTTTGCGGTTTGTCTTTGCCATCATCAGGTGAAGCAACCATTGCAGGATTTGATGTTTATAAAGAGACAGATAAAATAAAGAATAACATAGGTTATATGAGCCAAAAGTTCTCATTGTACGAAGATTTAACAATTTATGAAAATATTCGTTTCTATGCTGGGATATACGGTTTAAGTAGAAAAGAAATAAGAGAGAAAACAGCAATTTTACTGAACAAATTACAATTAGGAAAAGAAAAAGATACATTAATCAAATCTCTTCCATTGGGTTGGAAACAAAAACTAGCTTTTTCTGTTGCTATTTTTCATAATCCCAAAATTGTTTTCCTCGATGAACCTACTGGAGGAGTTGACCCGATAACAAGAAGACAATTCTGGAATATGATTTACGAAGCAGCAAATCAAGGAGTAACAGTATTTGTTACAACACACTATATGGATGAAGCAGAATATTGCGATAGGGTTTCTATTATGGTGGATGGCAGAATTGCAGCATTGGATACACCAAGTAATTTAAAAAAACAATACAATGTTAAAACAATGAATGAGGTATTTTTAAAACTAGCTCGATCTAATTAACAAAACAAATGAAAATTAATTCACTCAAACCCGCTATTTCAAAAAAACATTTGCTCGTTATTGCAGGCATTATTTGGTCTTTTGCTGGTGGAATGCTTTTAACCAAAGGTATTTCTTTACTTTTAATTGAAAAATCTAATATAATATTCGAATTAATAATTGGCGTTACGCTTGGAATTTTGTTTTATTTCTTTATGTTTTCTAAAATATCATTCAAGCATATTGATCGCATTTTCCGCATTGAAATAACAAAACCTTGCTTGTTTTCTTTTTTTAGCATTAGAAGTTATGTGATGATGATTTTGATGATTTCGACTGGTATTGGACTAAGAAAATTAGATATTATCAATCACGAAGTGCTTTCTGTTTTTTATATAACAATGGGGACTCCTTTGTTAATGTCTTCTATGCGGTTCTATTATTATTGGTTTAAATATAAAAGTTTAGAAAAGGTTTTTTTAAAGAGTAGTTAGTACGGAGTCATTAGTACATAGTCCTTAGTATTAAGTAAATATTAATATTTTAAGGTGGGTTCTAAAAATTCATTTTTAAATTTAATTTTGAAAAAAAGTAGAACCCATTAACTAATT
>MNXO01000162.1 GCA_001872995.1 Bacteroidetes bacterium CG2_30_32_10
TGCCGTCAGAAAATTTACACACAAGTGGATGTGTTGGGTTTTGAATTTGAAATGGGGCTAACACCACAGTTTATTCAGGAACTCAAAGAGAAAGGCGTTGTAGTTACGTTAAAATACATACCAAAAGATGTATTTGATAAAAGAGCAGTAGAAAAAGGGCAGGCAAAATTTTACGATGTAGCTTACTTAAATGCTAATGTTAAAACAAAAAGTAAAACAATTACTGTTGAACTCACTAATTTTGTAACACACTACACCCAAGACGATATTGAAGAATTACAACAAAGCATGCGTACAGGTAGCAAAGTACAAATTGAAGATGGTCAGATTTGGAAAATAGAAAAAGATAAAAACGGCATCATCGCTAAAACTTTGCTCACTGAAAACTGGTTCGATTGGATAGATTATTGGGCAATAGATTTCGATTACCTAAGCAAAAAGGAAATCATAAAAATTAAAAACGACAAAGGCGAAATCGAAGAACAATGGACTGGAAATTATTTGTTTGAAAACGAATGGCAAAGTTTCCGCACAAAAAAGAATTCAACGCTTGAATTTACAAGCATAGCCCACGAATACAAGAAATTGGGCATTTACAAAGTAATGGTGAAAGTGGTAGATATTTTAGGAATCGACACGAGTAAAATAATTGAGATAAATATTTAGCCAACGCTTCTTAGTCAAGCCACAATTACCATTATTCAACTTATAAAATTGACAAGAAATAAAAACAAGAATTAAAACATTGTTTGTTTTAATATTTTTCTAAACAAAAATGAAAATTCAATACAACATAGCGTATTTTAAAAAGCATGGTAAAGAAGCTCTTTACTATCAAACAAAAGATAGTGTTGTATATTGTTCTCTTTGTCCAAACTACTGTGTTATCAATCTAAATAGAAAAGGACTTTGTAAAAATAAAATCAATATTGAAGGAAAATTATTTACGCTTGCTTATGGCAATCCTTGTTCGGCTCAAATAGACCCTATCGAAAAAAAACCTTTGTTTCATTATTTCCCTAAAAGCAGAGTTTTCTCTATTTCAACGGGAGGTTGCAATTTCAGTTGTTTAAATTGTCAAAACCACCACATATCGCAAGTTGGTGCTGATGAACTTGAAAATTATAATCTTACTCCCGAAAAGATTGTGGAAACTTGCATTACAAGCAATTGTCCAGCTATAGCATTAACATACACTGAGCCAACCGCTTTTTATGAATTTGCATTGGCAACAGCAAAAGTAGCTAAAGCAAACGGTTTGAAAACTATTCTGATTTCTAATGGCTATATAAACCAAGAGCCGTTGAAAGAACTTTCAAAATCTATAGATGCGGCTAATATTGATTTAAAAAGCTTTGACGACCATATTTATAAGAAATTATGTGGAGGAAGTCTTCAACCAGTTTTAAACACAATAAAAACACTTAAAGAAAATAATATTTGGCTGGAAATTACCAATCTCATTATTCCCACTTGGAATGACGATATAGCTATGATTGAAAAAATGTGCCAATGGCTTATAGAAAACAAATTTGAAAACGTTCCTTTTCATTTTTCTCGTTTTTCGCCAAACTATAAACTTAACAACATTCCTTCTACGCCAATAAACACTTTGGAACAAGCAAAAAAAATTGCCATAGACGCTGGTATCAAATATGTTTATATTGGAAATGTATATGACACACATGCTGAAAACACTTTCTGTCCAAATTGCTCAAAAACTATTATTGAAAGAAAAGGATTTCGTGTGCTTAGAAATAATATCATTGAAGGTAAATGCTCTTTTTGCGGTGAAAATATTGCAGGAGTATGGGAATAATTGTCCTAATCCTAAACTAAAAAATTCTTTTTTATCTTTTTTTTAAACACATTCAACATAATGCAAATATTCAACAACAGCAATTGCTTTGTGATTTCTATTTTCGTTGGTATCCGCTTTAAATCTGTTGTAGTGTTTTGTAAACAGCCCATATTTGCCCCTTTTAGACATAATCGTTTTTATTTCTAGCGGAGACATTAAACCCTCATTATTGTAACTTAAAAATATATAGTTCACTTTTGCCTTTTGAATGATGTTTTCAAAAGAAATTAATACCTCTTTTTGTTGTGAGAACTTTGATTTTTGATTTGCATAGTCTCTAAGTCCTGTTTTCCCTTTAATTATCGGATTATCATATTTTGCTATTGTTTCTAATAAATGATAATTTGGCGCATATTGTCGGTGATTATAAGGAGGGTCTATATACAAAACGTCTCCTTCTACTTTATTTATAAGAGTTTCTGCATCTTCATTATAAACAAAGTGTTCTACGTCATTATAAATAAAGCAAGCGGGAGTCATCATCAAGTTTTTTTGAGCCGATGACTTCAACTTTTTTAAAAATGCCCCATACACAGAGGCGGTATTTGCTACTTTATCAATATTTTCAATTAAAGTTGCAAGCAAAAAATAGTATTCATTATCATTGATGAGTTCTTTTACTTTCCATTCTTCAATTTTAGTTCTTATGGCATCTGCTTTCTTTCCATTTGCATCAGAAAAATATTGCCTTTCAAATGCTTTGTTGGCAGTAGCACCTAAACAATAATTTTTATATATAAAACCTTCAATACCATTAATATTGTCTAAAAAATCACAGACCAGTCTTGCCCTATTTTCAATGTTCTTATTTTTAAATACTTCAATTTCATTGATTAAATTGTTAAATTTCAATATTTGATGATTTCCAATATAATTTTTATTTAGTACGTAACTATAATATTGTAGGTCATTTGCAATAATTGTATGACCTAGTTTTTTAAAGTGTTGCCCCACTATTCCAGTACCCGCAAATAAATCAAGAAAAGTAAATTTCTTTTGAGCAACAACCTGATAAATAGATTGTTCAATAAACGCAAGCAAAGATTTTTTAGATCCTATATAATTCATTAAATCTATAATTTAGAATAATTCCTGTTATTTGTAATACTCGCTAGTTTTATATTGTTTAGCACTACTTTTCCATTTATTATTTTTCAAAATACGGGTTGTAACAGTTACAAAATCTCCTAATTGGGCATCTTTTTCTACTTCATAAACTTTTACCAATCCTATTTGAGAAATAACTTCATATTCGGTGTAAATGTGCCAACAACAGCCAGATTTACCATAGGTAATAATTCTTTTCCTTTTGTGGTCTGTTTGGAACATCCCCAGATTTTCAACTGCCAATGTTGTAAGTTCTTCACTTAACTCAAATTTTTTGTTTATACTATTATACACATAAATATCATAAGAAGGTCCGCCATAACTGCTGTTGTTTCCGTTTCGAATGGCAAGATCTTCAGCACCATCAAAATTGAAATCATCAAATATGAATGGACTTTGTTCGCCATAGAGTTCAATAATATTAACCGTTAAACTCTGTGTAGAATCAATATAAAAATATAAATCTTCAGTAGCTAATGTTTGAAATGGTAGATTTGATTTTTTATTAATAAGTTCGATGGTTCCTTTTCCTTCGCAAGTGCCATCGAGGCAGTTTTCAACTGTTATTACTGCCGAATAGTTTTCTGAGCCTTTGTTTAATATAAATGTTCGTTGCCCAAAGCATAAGGTTGTTAATAGACATATTAAAGATAAAAAAGTAATTTGTTTCATTTATTCGTTTTAATGTTTTTTTAAATCAACTTCAATTAATAAGAAAACAAAATTAGTCCTTTTTTTTGCACTCAATTTGCTTATTTTATTTATAAAATTATAGTTATTTGAAGTAGCAAAAATATTTTACTTTTACGGCATCACAAATTTAGCAAAAATTTATGTCTGAACTATCTGATAAAGAAATACTCGATTTATTTAATAGCAATCCCAATTATGCCTTTAATTTGTTGGTAAATAAATTTCAAAAGCAGATATATTGGCACGTTCGGCGAATTGTAATCGACCACGATGACGCCAATGATGTGGTTCAAAACACATTTATTAAAATTTGGCGTAATATTAGCGATTTTAGAAACGAATCTAAACTATACACTTGGATTTACCGCATTGCCACTAACGAATCTATCACATTTTTAAAACAAAAAAGGTCATTATTTTTTATTCCTCTTATCAATGTAGAAAAAGAGCTTTCTAATAAAATAGATGATACTCATTTTTTTAGTGGCGATGAAATTCAAAAGAAATTGCAAAAAGCAATTCTCTGTTTACCCCAGAAACAACGCATCGTTTTTAATATGAAATATTACGACAATATGAAATATGAAGACATGGAAGAAATTTTGGGAACGTCTATTGGTGCCCTCAAAGCTTCTTATCATATTGCTGTTAAAAAAATTGAAAAATATTTAACCGAACATTAAACCTTTTCAAAATTAATTAGTCCTAATACTAAAAATCAGTAATGATGAAAGAAAACAACATAAATAGCGATACATCCAACGAAATTATTGATAATACAGCACCTTTATTGTCAAATATTAATAAAAACAATGGGTTTGTGGTTCCTGATAGATACTTTGAGCAATTATCATCCAAAATTCAACAGCAATGTGTTAATTCATCAAAAGAAAGTTGGATAAAATCTATTTTATTTTCATTTGCTAAACCAAAATATATTTTACGCTATTCGTTCACCCTTGTATTATTGGTTTTAGGAGCTTATTTCTTATTGCAAATCAACAATAGCAGCACAAATACGAAAGGCATCTCAAGTTATTCTTTTAATGAACAAGATACAATCTCTGACTTGATTGTTAATGAAGAGATAGATGAAACGGAACTTACTGATGCACTTGCCAATAATTCGGAAATCGAATTACAACCAATTAATACTATTGATAATTCTCAGCTAAATAGTAATGATATTATTAATTACTTAATAGAAGATAGTGAAGATAACAATGATTATATTTATTAACCTTTAAAACGAATGATTATGAAAACAGTAATGATTAAAAAGAAATCAATTAAAATGTTAGCCGCAGCATTAATCGTGGTAACAAGTATCAATTTTGCTTTTTCGCAGAAAGGTCCTAATTACGAGAAAAAGAAAGAGATGATAGAAACCCAAAAAGTGGCATTTATTACTAAATACTTAGATTTATCAACCACCGAAGCACAAAACTTCTGGCCTGTTTACAATCAATATGTATCTGCAAAAGAAACGCTTATTGCCAAACATAAAGGGAATATTATTAACAAAAAGGTGGATGAAATGACCGATGCAGAAGCTGAAACATTAGTAAATCAACAAATAGTTCAAGCACAAGAAATGCTTGACATACGAAAGACTTATTTATTGAAATACAAAGAAGTGCTTCCTATTAAAAAGTTAGCAAAATTGAATGAAGCAGAGCGAGAATTTAAAAAGAGTTTACTTAAGCAAATAAAAGAAAACAATAATCCTAAAAATAAATAAGAAATTGCCACTGATTCGATATTTGAAAGAACACATTTTTTTAAATAACCGAATCGGTGGCTTTTTATTTTGCTTCTTAATTTATTGTTCCTCTGACATTAGGTTTGGTCTTCGCAATGCTGTTCTTTCTAAAGCTTTTTGCATTTTCCATTTTTGAATTTCTTTATCGTTCCCTGATAATAATATTTCAGGCACTTTCATTTCTTTATAATTAGCAGGACGAGTATAAACAGGAGGAGATAAAAGATTATTTTGAAAAGAGTCTGATAGTGCAGACGTTTCATCATTTAAAACGCCAGGAATAATACGAATAATAGAATCGCACAAAACGGCAGCTGCAAGTTCGCCACCAGACAAAACATAATCTCCAATTGAAATTTCTTTAGTGATATATGCTTCCCTAATTCTTTCGTCAATTCCTTTGTAATGACCGCATAAAATAATGATGTTCTCGAATGTTGAAATATGATTAGCCATTGCTTGATTAAGGAGTTCCCCATCGGGGCTCATATATATTATTTCATTGTAAGCTCTTTCTGATTTTAATTTTTCTATGCAAAGAGCAATGGGTTCAATCATCATCACCATTCCAGCGCCTCCGCCAAAGGCATAATCATCCACATTTTTGTTTTTTGTAGTTGAATAGTCTCTAATGTTGTGAATAAATATTTCAACAATTCCTTTGTTTTGTGCTCTTTTAACAATTGAATGTCCAAAAGGGCTTTCAAACATTTCGGGAAATATGGTAAGGATGTCTATTCGCATTTGTTATTAATAGTCTTCTTTAACCCAATTGGTTTTTTTGTGTTTAAAAACAAGAAAAGCAGCTAAAGTAAAATTAAAAATTTCCTTTAGCATCTTTAAGCACGTTACAAAGAAATTCTCTTGCCCTAAACAATTGAGCTTTAACAGTACCCAAAGGCATATTTAATTCGGCAGCAATTTCTTCGTAAGAAAATTCTTTAAAGTAACGTAATTCAATAAGGGTACGGTATTTGGGTTTAAGTTTTTCAACAAGTTCATGCATCAGCTTTATTTTTTGCTTTTTCATGAATTTTTCTTCTGGGTCAAGTCCTTTACACGGTATATTCTGAGCTATGTCGCTACCAAAGTTATCGTCAATAGGGACATCGATGGAAAAAGTATTTTTTTTCTTTTTGCGAATAAAGTCTATACAATTATTAGAAGCTATTTTAAATAGCCAAGTGCTAAATGCAAAATCGGGAGTATATTGATGTAAGTTTTTAAAGGCTTTTCCGAATGTTTCTAAAGTAAGGTCATCGGCATCGTCTTGGTTGTTAGTCATTTTTAGAAGCATAAAATAAATAGAATCCTTATAGTAGCCCATTAGCTCTGCATAGGCTTTTTGGTTACCAGTTTCCATAGCCATACGAACCAATTTATAATCTCGTAATGCTTTCTCGGTAAAATGTGAGCCTATTTCTTCCATTTATTTTGCTTATGAATAATATTTGATAGGTGAAAAATTGGGTTAAAAATAACAAAAAACAGTTCTACAAAAAGCGAAATTACGAATATTTTTTTTTCATTTAATTTATTTATACATTTTTTTATAATAAATGTTCTCGATAATACTTTGAGAAACAATAAACCTAAAACAATTTCCACTTTAAATGATAACGCTAAAAGAATAATTAATATGGTATAAAAAGCAAATTGACTTAAAGGCATTAATATAAGTAAAAATTGATGTTTAAATTTATAATATTTACCAGTAGTGTAATGTCTTTTCTTTTGAAAAAACCATTGTTTAAATGAAGTTTTGGGCAAAGAAACTGTATGACTATTGGTATCTATTTGAATAGCTGTGTTTTTTTTATCAGCACATTGATTGATAAATAAATCATCATCTCCTGATTGAATTTTATAATGAGAAGCAAACCCTTTATTTTTAAAAAAAAGCGATTTGGTATAAGCAAGATTTCTACCAACTCCCATATATGGCAATTTTATTAATGCAAATGAGAGATAATAAATGGCAGTCATCAAAGCATCAAAACGAATCAGTTGATTTAATAAACCTTTCCGTTTTTCATAGTTTCCATATCCCAATACAATTTCAGTATTTGAGGTTAAGGGTTGCTGCATCAATCGCAACCACTGATTACTACTTGGATAACAATCGGCATCGGTCAATAAAATTGTATCGTATTTTGCAGATTTTATACCAAGTGCTAAAGCAAATTTTTTCCCTTTGAAAAAATTGATATCATTGTTTTTTTTTATTATCGTAAGATAAGGATACTTTATTGATAAGTCTTTTAAGAAATAATATGTTTCGTCTTCCGAATCATCATCTACAACCAATACTTCAAACTCAGGATAATCTTGTTCGAGAATGAGAGGTATATATTTTTTTAAATTTACAGATTCGTTTCGGGCACAAATAATAATTGAAACGGGTAAAAGCTTGGTATTTGGAGTTTTTACGTTTTTATAAAAGGCAAGCTTACCAAAAATAAACCAATAATAAATTAATTGAATAAAAACACTTACAACATAGGTAACAAGTAAAATATACAACACCGTTTGTTCAGAAAATTCGGGGGAATATGACATATAATAAAAAGAAAAATCAAATATAATTAGGGCGTAATTTTAACAGGTGCAAAAGTAAATAAAAAATTCATCCTTCAATTGAAAACGCAAAAGAAAGGGAAATAAGTTTTTTTCTATTTATATCAATATAAACTTTGTGAAAACAATTTATTTAGTATAATTTTACGCTATTCAAAAATGTTGATTATGGTAGAAGTTGATGCAGAAAAAGAAAAAAAAGAAATTTTACTAAAGTATAAGAGTTTATTAAGGGTTAGCCGTGCTGAATATAGCAAGGAAGATAAAAAAATGATACGCAAGGCATTTGATATGGCTCTTGAGGCGCATAAAGATACGCGACGTAAAAGTGGAGAACCTTATATTTATCATCCAATTGCAGTAGCAAATATAGCAAGTAAAGAAATTGGGTTGGGAGCTACCTCTGTTATATGTGCTTTATTGCATGATGTAGTAGAGGATACTGATTATACCCTTACTGATATTTCAAATATGTTTGGCGAAAAAATAGCCAAAATTATTGATGGACTTACTAAGATTTCAGGAATTTTTGATCAAACAATCTCTATTCAAGCAGAAAATTTTAGAAAAATGTTGCTAACCCTTTCAGATGATGTAAGGGTAATACTAATAAAGCTTGCCGACAGACTTCACAATATGCGTACTTTAGGGTCTATGCCTAAAGAAAAGCAATTGGAAATTGCATCCGAAACAATATACCTCTATGCTCCACTTGCACATCGTTTGGGACTTTATGCCATTAAGAGTGAGCTAGAAGACCTTGCAATGAAATATACAGAACCTGAGATTTATAATAATATTTCTCAAAAATTAAGAGACAGCGAAACAGAAAGAGCTGCTTTTATTACTCGTTTTATATATCCTATACGCAAAACCATTAATGAACAAGATATAAAATATACAATACTTGCCCGAACGAAGTCTATACGCTCTATTTGGGATAAAATGAAGAAAAAGGAAATTCCTTTTGAAGAAGTATTTGATCTTTTTGCTATTCGCATCGTTATTGATGTTCCAAACGAAACCGAAAAAGCGGATTGCTGGCGTGTATATTCAATAGTTACTGATATATATCGACCAAACCCTGACAGATTGAGAGATTGGATTTCAACTCCTAAAGGAAATGGTTATGAATCTCTTCATACCACGGTTATGAGTAATGCGGGAAAATGGGTTGAGGTTCAGATACGCTCTAAGCGAATGGATGAAATAGCAGAAAAAGGGTATGCTGCTCATTGGAAATATAAAGATGCCAATTCAAGCGATAGTGGACTGGATGAATGGCTGAAAAAAATAAGAGAAATGCTTCAGAATATGGATTCTAATGCTTTAGATTTCTTAGATGACTTTAAATTAAACCTTTTTTCAGAAGAAGTATTTGTATTTACCCCCAAAGGGGAATTGAAAAACATGCCAATTGGCTCAACTGCTCTTGATTTTGCTTACAACATTCACTCACAGGTTGGAAACAATTGTATAGGTGCAAAAGTTAATTTAAAATTAGTACCCCTTAGTCATAAACTGAAAAGCGGAGACCAAATAGAAATTATAACCTCTAGCAAGCAATTTCCAAGAGAAGATTGGCTCGGTTATGTGATTACTGCCAGAGCCAAAGACAGAATAAAAAACGCCCTTAAAGAAGATAAGAAAAAAATTGCAGATGAAGGGAAACTTATATTAGAAAGAAAATTTAAACAAGTAAAACTTGATTTTAACAACATTACTATCAATAAATTAATGGCTTTTCATAAAATTAGCAATACACTTGATTTATATTATGAAGTTGCTAATGGAAAGATTGGGATTAAAGAAATTAAAGCTTTTACTCAAGAAAATGAAAAGGGGAAATGGCTACGTTACCTAACTAGACGTTTTATTACCACAAAGGCACCTAAGGAAAAACCAGAAAGTATTATTAAACAAGAACAGGAGGAAATAAACAAAAAAGAAACCTTGGTTATTGGGGAAAACATGGACAATCTGGATTATACTCTTTCTACATGTTGTAATCCCATTTCGGGAGATGATGTATTTGGCTTTGTAACCATCAATGAAGGAATAAAAATTCATCGTATTAATTGCCCAAATGCTGTTCAGCTTAGGTCTAAGTATGCATATCGGATTATTAAAGCAAAATGGACTGATAAAGAATCAATTGCTTTTTTGGCAGGCATTCAAATTAAGGGAATTGATGAATTGGGGATTATAAACAACATTACACGCCTAATTTCAGACGAGCTAAATCTTAACATCCGTTCTATAAAAGTAGAAACCAATGATGGCACTTTTGAAGGAGACCTTAAAATATACATAAAAGACACCAATCGTTTGAATCAGTTGATTAACAATATAAAGAAAATTAAAGGAGTGCAGAAAGTTCAGCGAATAAATGGAAATGCTTAATTTATGTTTTATCTTTGAAAAGTATACTCTCCTTTATCATCCATATCGGCACCCCAACTCACAGAGTTTAGTTCTCCGTTTTCAAAATAAAAATCAATCACTGCATCTTGATAGGATAATCGGGTTTCACCCCATATTTCCTCTTCTGTTTCAGGGTTTTGGAAGCCATTGGAAGCCATTAGTGCAATAATGTCTTTTTTATTTAATTCAAATATTTTCTTTCCAAATAAAATGACGTTGTGGTTATCAATATCAGCACAAGTAAATACAGGATTATCGTCACCTTCAAAGAACAGCGAATAACCTTTCTCCCAATAATTACATACCACCGTATTTACGCTGTCGCCATCATTATCTAAATTAGTGGTTTCATCGGGTGTACCAATTATATTTAAGGATTTTTCGATGATCATTCCAAATTTAAGGATATCGGTTCCTACTTTTGGTAGTATTTCGGTGATAGTATGTTCTAACGTATTCATATTCTTTATTGGGTAAAATTATTAAGAGATTTATTAGAAAAGGTTTCAAAAAATAATCTGAATTTCTTTTGAAAATATTTTATCAAACATAAGCATTTTAATTTTAAAAAGCAAGCAGTTTGATAAAATAAATTATTTAATAATTAGGAAATTAAGAATTTATCAAGCATTCTCTTAGTTGTATATTTATCAATATAAAAAAACCTGCATTAGCAGGTTTTTTTATAAATAATATAGGGGAATTTTACATCATTCCGCCCATACCACCCATACCGCCCATTCCTGGGTTCATAGGAGCAGCATTTTCTTCTTTTTCATCTGCTAAAACGCATTCAGTTGTTAGTAACATACCAGCTATTGAGGCAGCATTTTCGAGAGCAACGCGAGTTACTTTAGTAGGGTCGATAACACCCGATTTATAAAGGTTTTCGTAAACTTCAGAACGAGCATTGAAACCATAATCATCTTTACCTTCTTTTACTTTTTGAACAACTATAGAGCCTTCAACACCTGCATTTTCAGCAATCTGACGCATAGGTTCTTCCAAAGCTCTTCTTATAATTGCAATACCAGTATTTTCGTCTTCATTATCGCCTTTTAATTTATCTAAAGCAGGAATACAACGAATGTAAGCAACACCACCGCCAGGTACAATACCTTCTTCAATAGCTGCACGCGTAGCATGTAATGCGTCATCGAAACGGTCTTTCTTTTCTTTCATTTCGAGTTCACTAATTGCACCAACATAGATAACAGCAACACCACCAGCTAATTTAGCTAAGCGTTCTTGGAGTTTTTCTTTATCATAATCAGAAGTAGTTTTTTCAATTTGCTTTTTAAGTTGACTTATTCTTGATTGAATGATTTCTTTGGTGCCTTTACCACTAACTATAGTTGTGTTTTCTTTATCAATAGTGATTTTTTCAGCTTGTCCAAGTGAAGAAAGTTCAGCATCTTCTAATTTTAAACCTTTTTCTTCTGAAATTACTGTTCCACCTGTTAATATTGCAATATCTTCAAGCATTTCTTTTCTTCTGTCACCAAATCCTGGAGCTTTTACAGCTGCAATCTTTAATGAACCTCTTAACTTATTAACAACCAAAGTTGCTAAAGCTTCGCCTTCCACTTCTTCAGAAATGATTAACAATGGACGACTAGATTGTACTGCTTTCTCTAATATTGGAAGAAATTCCTTCATATTAGATATTTTCTTGTCGTAAAGGAGAATATAAGGGTTTTCGTAAACAACTTCCATTTTTTCTGGGTCGGTTACAAAATAAGGAGAGATGAAACCTCTATCGAATTGCATACCTTCAACTACTTTAACAGAAGTTTCAGTTCCTTTTGCTTCTTCAATAGTGATAACGCCTTCTTTTTTAACTTTTTGCATTGCTTCTGCAATAAATTTACCAATTGTAGAATCGTTGTTTGCAGAAATAGAAGCCACTTGTTCGATTTTTTCGGAAGTATCTCCTACTTCTTTAGATTGGGCTTTTAATTGAGCTTTAACAGCATTCACTGCTTTATCAATTCCTTTTTTCAAATCCATAGGATTTGCGCCAGCAGTAACATTTTTTAAACCTGTAGTAATGATAGATTGTGCTAAAACTGTTGCAGTAGTAGTACCATCACCAGCAACATCAGAGGTTTTAGAAGCTACTTCTTTAACCATTTGAGCACCCATGTTTTCAATAGGGTCTTTTAATTCTATTTCTTTGGCAACAGAAACACCATCTTTAGTGATATGAGGTGAACCGTATTTTTTATCAATAATTACATTACGTCCTTGAGGACCTAAGGTAACTTTTACTGCATTTGACAAAGCATCAACGCCTCTTTTTAGACCGTCTCGAGCTTCAACATTGAAAATAATAGTTTTTGACATATTGTATATTTTTAAGTTTTAAAATAAATTAATGTGATTAAATAATTGCGTAAATGTCGGACTCACGCATAATCAAATATTCTTTTCCTTCAACGGTAATCTCAGTTCCAGCATATTTACCATATAAAATACTATCACCTACTTTAACAGTAATAGGTTCGTCTTTTTTACCAGTACCAATGGCTACAACTTTTCCTTTTTGTGGTTTTTCTTTTGCTGTGTCAGGTATAATAATGCCTCCCGAAGTTTTTTGTTCTGCAGCAGCTGCTTCAACCAGCACTCTGTCTGCCAATGGTTTGATGTTTAAATTTGCCATGTTTTTAATTATTTTTATTGTTTAACAAATAGATTAAAATTTTATATAATCCGTTTCTTGTCATATTTTGTGCCAAACCAATTTTTGTTCGCCTTTTGCGACAAATTAGCATTATTAATAATAGGAGGGTAAAATATTTGGCAAAAATATGCCAATTTGTCACAATAGATTTTAAACAATTTAATTTTCAAAGATTGAAATCAAATGGTATTCTTAGATCATTCTTTTTATTAGTCGTAACTTATGGGTGTATCGCTGTTCTAATTCATTATAAATACCCTCGTGGTCAATGCTATCGATTTTAACACAGCCTGAAGCGTGAATAATTTGATTTTTTTCAAGCAGAATGCCTGTATGAATGATGTTCCCTTTATTGTTATCAAAAAAAACCAAATCACCTGCAAGTGCTTCTGAAATAAAATCAATGGTTTTGCCTTGTTCAGATTGTTGGTGTGCATCTCTACAAAGCTTGATGCCGCACAATTTAAATACTATTTGTGTAAAACCAGAACAATCGATACCAAAAGGAGTTTTGCCGCCCCATAAATAAGGCGAATTCAAATATTTTAAAGCTGTTTCAATAAGAGATGGCTTAGTTTCAGTTGTTTGATTATTTATTAAATAATGCTGACCACCTGCAATGAATGAATTGTTTTTCTGAAATGGGATTGAGCTACCCATTAGGGCAATAACCTCTGTATTATCCGTTTTTTTTGTAATTGGAAACGTTAAAACTCTAATTTTAAACGAAGGAGCTGTTGATAGTTGAATATATTCCTCGTCTGATAGTTCTGT
>MNXO01000053.1 GCA_001872995.1 Bacteroidetes bacterium CG2_30_32_10
AAACAAAAAATAACTGGAATCGGCATTAAACAACAAATTGAAATTGTAACCGCTAATATTGATTTTGGAAAAGTATTATTAAATAAAACCATTGATACAATGGCTATTTTATTGGTCAATTCAAGTCAATTTCCTGTAACTATTACTAAAATTGAAAATGATGGTCCCGATACCAAGCAATTTGTTATTCTTGACAATATCAATTCGTTTACGCTTAATGCAGGTGAAAAAAAATCCTTAAATATTCGTTTTGCTCCTGTTACACGTGGCAAAACAAATGGAAGTATTAACTTCTATCTCCAAGATATTAGTGGTTACATTTCTATTAACTTATTGGGCGAAGGCGATGCTCCCAAAACCTTGACTTTATATGGCAAAGTGTTCGATAATAAATCTCAATTACCTTTGATTGCAAATGTTCTTTGCTTTGATATTCTCTCAAATCGTGAAATAAAAAAAGTAAAAACCGATGCACAAGGTAATTATTCCTTTACCATCAACATGGATAGAAATTACAGTTTGATTGTTCAAAAAGATAGTTTTCTGACCGCTTCCGAAAATGTTGATTTGTCTTCAGTTGTTTTGACTGATAAATATGAGAAAAATATTTATTTATCAAAAATAGAATTGGGTTCTTCGGTGAGACTCAATAATATCTTTTTTGACTTTGCAAAAGCCATTATACGACCTGAGTCTTATCCCGATCTTGATAGAATTGTAAAACTACTCAACGATTATCCGAATGCCTCTGTTGAAATTGATGGACATACCGATTTTGTTGGAAATGATACTGACAATATGCTGCTTTCAAAAAATAGAGCTAAAAGTTGTTTAGATTATATAGTTTCTAAGGGGATTAATATAAAGAGGCTTACTTATAAGGGATTTGGAGAATCTAAACCCCTTGCCGACAACAATACCGAAGAAGGCAGGAAGTTGAATAGAAGAGTGGAATTTGTAATTATTAAGCTGTAAAGCAAATATGCTTCTTAATGGATTAATCAACTATTTCAACACATTTTTATAATG
The DNA here is from genome assembly GCA_001872995.1 of Bacteroidetes bacterium CG2_30_32_10. Lineage (GTDB taxonomy): Bacteria > Bacteroidota > Bacteroidia > Bacteroidales > CG2-30-32-10 > CG2-30-32-10. The sequence continues at coordinate 1,030 of MNXO01000053.1, forward strand.
CTGGTAGCGTTCAATAATCTCATAAACAAACTGACAGACATCATCACCTCTGCAATAACCGTTTTTAACAACAGGGTCGTTATAATATTTAGGAGTTGCCTTAGAAATTAAGTAAAATTCGACATTATCTTTCCATAAAGTAGGATTTTTACCATATTTTTTAGCAAGTTTCATGGCATCAATAATATGACCTGGACCAATATTGTATGAAGCAAGAATAAATCTTATACGTTCCTCTTTATTAGGTACTTTTTCGATAAATATTTTATCGAGATAACCAATATATTTAACTCCAGCAGCAATATTTAATTCAGGACCACAACCAGAGTAAGCTCCATAATTAGCAGCAGTAACTGGCATCAATTGCATTAGACCATAAGCACCAGCCCAAGAGGTTAAGTTATTCTGAAAACGTGATTCTTGGAATATAAGAGAAGCCAATAACCGCCAATCCCAATCAATATTCTTGCAATACTTTTTCAAATACTTATCATAAGGAGATATTTTCCCTCCTTTTATGGAATTATAACCTGTTAAATTGAGCACGGTAGATTTTTTATTCAAAAAATACTTGGTATATAAGTTTTTATAATCCTTAGTAGTTTTAAAACCTGCTAACCATATATTTAAAGTATCTAGCAATTTTGTAGATCCTTTTCTAACTGCCCAAGCAAGATTTTGAGTAAGACTAATAGCAGTTTTAACATCAATATTTGGATAATAGTTTTGATTTACAATGGCAGCGTGCTCATCGCAAACGGTATAATCAATTTTCCCATTTGCAACGAGGGTAATTAATTGCTCTGATTCATACTCCTCTGATTCAACAATATGAATAGTGGCACCTATTTCATTCGACAAACTCCTAAGCCTTTCGTAATATGCAGAATGCTTTTGCACATAGATTGTTTTGTTTGCAAGGTCGGTTTGATTTCGTATTAGTTGTTTTTCAATTTCCTTAGTAGAAAGGGTTTGCCAATTATCGGGTTTTCGTTGCACAAGAACTTGCTTGGTTTGATTGTATGGGTTGGTAAAATCGACAATTTCCGCTCTATCTTTTGTAATGGTAAGGTCAATGGCAATAATATCAGACCTTCTGTAAACCAAATCATTTAAACATTGAGCCAAATCAGTGCTAATTTTAAGTTCTAAATCAACATTAAGAAATTTGGCAAAAGACTGTAGGAGTTCGTATTGGAATCCCATTGGCAAGCCTTTATAAATAAAATAGTTTGTGGAAGTATAATCAGTAGTTGCTATTATTTTCTTCTTTTTCAGAATTTTATCGAGGTCGTAATAATTTTCATTTACACTGGTTTTTTCATTTTTCTTAAACAAGATAAATCCCAGTGATATCAATACCATGAGTGTTAAAAGGAGCAAAACATAATGACGTATTTTAGTCATCGAATTATGATTTATATAATGGAAAGCAAGATAAGCATAAATATTAAATTATGCTAATGCAATGATTAAAATTGCAGCCAATGCCAATAAAATTCCCAACCAATTGGTTTTTGATAGTTTTTCTCGAAAAATAAAATAACCAACAAGTGCAGCAATGCAAACAATACTCACATTGAAAACAGGGAAAAATACAGAGCTTTGGAAATGCGATAATCCTTTTACAAAGAAATAAGAGGACGCATAGTTTAATAAACCCAAAATAATTCCTGCTGCTATGTTTTTTATTTTAAGCATTCGATTATTTTTACGTAAATCAACGAATAACACAATAACACCTATTATAAAGCTGAACAAAAAAGCCGTTGATAAAAACAATTCTGTTTCATCCCCAATATAGAACTTTTGAGAATGTTTTAACAAAGAATCGTTAGAGCCATTGCCCAAAAATAACAACAAAGGCAATAAAATGTATTTTTTGTTCAACTTAACATTTTCTTCCTTTTTAAAAGTGAGATAAAAAGCCAATAATGAAATAATAATGCCTGAAATTATCCATATATTAACAACATCATGATAAAATATTATCCCAATAATTACTGGTATTACAACAGACATTTTACTTGAAACGGCAGTGATTGCTACGCCAGCTTTTTGTGATGACAATGCAAAAACATTAAAAACTAATATAAGTGTAATTCCCACAATCAAGGCAAAAGGAAACCAAGTGGCGACAATTATCGCATGGATAGAAATAACTCCAGTTGCAGTAACAAAACCAAGTATAGCCGCTATTGCATAATTTGCAGTAATAGCTTGAATATTGTTAATTTTATATCTATCGAAAAGTTTAAATGTAACAACAATAGCAGAAGAAGTGAGAATGGCAAGTATTAAATAGAGCATTGTTATGTTTTACAAATTATTATTAACACTTTTGTAAACGAGTAAGCGCTCTCCATTAATTAATTCATCTGTAAATAACGACCCCTTGATAGTAGGAGCAGCAATACCGTTATTAAAGCATTTATTTCCTATAAAAAACCTTGCTTCATCCCATAAATATTTGTCAATAAAGGATTTTAGCAAATAACTACCACCTTCTACAATCAGTGATTGAATTTTTATTTCATACAAGTGCGTTAATATTTGTTCTATGACATTTTCAGCAAAATTAATAGCAATATATGTTATATTTTCTTTTGATTTAACTTGTTTTTCGGTGAAGACAATCGTTGCTATTTGTTGATTAAATAAATTGTAGGTTAAAGGTATTGATAAATCTCTATCAATTACAATCCTTAGTGGAGATTTGCCAAACCATTCTCTAGCATTTAGCGATGGATTATCTAATAGAGCAGTATTTGTGCCTACCATGATTGCTTGCTCCTCAGTTCTCCATTTGTGAACAAGCATTTTAAGATTTTCGTTTGTAATCCAATTGGGTTTTAAAGCCGCATTGGCTTCTCTCTTAATATCAATAAAACCATCAAGTGTTTGTGCCCATTTCAAAATAATATATGGTCGTTTCTTTTCCTGAAAAGTGAAGAATCTTTTATTGAGTTCTCTACTTTCTTTCTCTAATATTCCCACATCAACTTTGCAACCCGCATTTTTAAGTTTATTGATTCCTTTACCAGACACTTCAGAAAAGGAATCGACGCAACCAATAATAACTTCAGGTATTTTGTTTTCAATAATTAAATCGGCACAAGGTGGGGTTTTGCCATAATGAGCACAAGGCTCTAAATTGACATATAGCCTCGATTGTTTTAGAAGTTCTTTATTTTTTACGCTATTAATGGCATTCACTTCGGCATGTGCTTCTCCATATTTGGCATGGTAGCCTTCGCCAATAATAACATCATTGCAAACGATAACACAACCAACCATTGGATTTGGAGCAACATTGCATATTCCGTTTTTAGCTATTTCTAAACAACGGTGCATATAAAATTCTTCTTTGCTCATCTTTTTGTTGAAAACAATTAAACAATATCACCTTCAATTTTTGCAGTTGGTTTTATTATTTTAATAAGTTTACCATTTGGCGAAATTCCTTTACGACATTGAGAATATTGTGGTTTAATAAAATTTACATAATACATATCCATCTCTTTTATGTTTTTAACTGCCATTTTACCACGATAAGTACAATCAAAATATTCCTTAATAGCCTCATAAGTAGCACCAGAAACATTTACCATACCAACTTCACTACCCGATTCCATCCTGCTTGCAGTATTTACAGTATCTCCCCATATATCGTAAGCAAATTTCTTTTTACCAACAACGCCTGCAATAACTTTACCTGTGTGAATTCCTATTCGCAATTCCCACAATATTTCTTTTTTTTCTTCTTTAATAATGTTGCATTCATTAACAAATTGCTGAAATTCTAATGCTGCTAATACTGCTTCCGTTGGATTTGTTGTATTTGGATTTGGAATACCTCCAACACACATATAGCAATCGCCTATAGTTTTAATCTTTTCTAGATTATATTTGCTAATTATCTCATCAAATTTGATAAAATATTTATCGAGTTCTGCAATAAGTATTTCTGGTGCAATCATTTCAGTTATTTGAGAAAACCCTTTGAAATCGGCAAACATAACCGACACCATATTGTAATGCCTTACTGTTGCTTTGCCTTTATTTTTTAATTCCTCTGCAATATCAAAGGGCAAAATATTTAGAAGCAGTGTTTCCGATTGCATCTTCTCCCAAAAAATGAGGTCTTTCTGAGTATTTAGTTCTTTGATTGACTTACGTTTTTGATTGTATGCGTAAATGCTTATTAATAACAATGTAAGAATGATAAAGAAACTGATCAAAAAAGCTTTTATCAATGTTAGATTCTGTTTTAGTCTTAAATCAATGATCACGTTTTGATTTGTCAAAACTTTTATTTCCTTTTCGCTATTTTCTTTTTCATAATCGAATTGCATCTGAAATATTTGTTTGCTGGTTTCAGCAGTAATACTGTCTTTGAGATTGTTATATAAAATATGATATTTTAAAGCTTCTTTGAAGTCAGACAGTCCGTAATAAGCATTAAATAAGTTATTGTAGGAAGATAAAAGATTTATTTTATCGCCAATTGTGGTTGCTAATGTGTATGATTTGTTATGATAATCAATGCTTTTACTGTAATTTCCATTTAGCGAATAAGTAATACCAATGTTTTCATAAGTGCTTATTAGCCCTCTTATATCATTTAATTGATTAAAAATGGTTTCTGCTTTTTTAAAATAATCAATCGCAATAAAAAATTTAAAATCGTACCTATACCAAATTCCTAAGTGAACATAAGATTGGGCAATTTTAATAGAATCTCCGATTTGTCTTGATAAATTGAGGGCTTTGCTAAAGCTTTCTAATGATTTCGATTTGTTCATTCTAAGTATATGAATTTCTCCAATACCCAAAAGCATATCAATGATACCTTCTTTGTAATTTAAGGTTTGATAAATTTTATATGCTTCATTATACTTTATTAATGCTTCATTATTATTTTTTTGGTTAAAATAGATGTCTCCAATATTGGCTAATGCTTTGGCTGATTCGTATTTTGAATGGACCAACTGACAGTATTGCAAAGCTCTCATCGAATAATTAAATGCCAAGGTGAAGTTGCCTTGGTTTTTGGAAACAATACCGAGATTATTTAAAGAAGCAATGATGCCATTGATTGAATTGTTTATTAATGCGATTTTGTAGGCAGAGTCTGCATAATAATAAGATTTTGCATCCGATTCGGCAACATACAATTCGCTGAGTTGATTGTATATTTCAATGCGTTCAATTTCATCAACTAATTTGCTATGCGTTTCAAGACTATCAATAATGCTTTTATTGGCAGCATATCCATATATACTACTTAATGTAAATACTAAATAAAATGATATTTTAAGAATACTATTTTTTGTTTTACATAACATAAAGCTTCATCTATAGAATATTCGTTTTACTTTTCTTGATAGCATTGTAAACAACCTGATGAATATTAGAACGAATATCCATTGTAGTAATTTTTACATTTTTTGCATCTGGATAAACCCTATTAGAAAGGAAAATATAAATAAAATTTTCTTTAGGTTCAACCCAAAAATAAGTTCCTGTAAATCCGGAATGTCCATAACTTAGTGTAGAGGTGCTTTCGCAAGTTTGTTTTTTTGAAGGGACACTATTCAAAGGTTTATCAAAACCCAACGCTCTCCTATTGTGTTTTTCGGGATATTGATAACTGGTAAACTCATTAATGGTTGATTTTTCAATATAATCTTTATCCGCATATACACCAAATTGAAGAAACATTTGCAAAAGCTTTGCCAAATCGTTTGCATTAGAAAACAATCCTGCATGACCACAAACACCACCCAACATTGCTGCACCAGGGTCATCTACATATCCTTGCAAAAGTTGTTTTCTAAACGAAGTGTCCATTTCTGTTGGAGCTATTCTTTCTTTGGGGAAATAATTTAAAGGACGATAACACATAGTTGCCATTCCCATTGGTTTATAAAAGTTTTCAAATGTATATTGTTCCAAAGGTTCATTGGTTATTGATTCTATAATTTTCATCAATAAATAAAACCCTAAATCACTGTATAAATAAGTGTTGTTAGTTCGCAAAGGCGATTCTATAATTCTTTTAAAAATAGTATCGGTATAATCTTTTTTAATATATATGTTTTCGGCTACTTTAACAGAAAAAACGTCGGAATAGCTTGTCCTATAAATTGAAGTATCGAGTTTTCCACTTAAAATTGTTTGTAAGTAAAATGGAATCCATGCTTTTAACTTTGCCTGATGAGCCATTACCTTTCTGATTGAAAGATTTTCTTTATTACTGCCCTTAAGAGAAGGCAAATAATCGCCAAGTGTTTTGTCAATATTGATTTTGCGTTCATCATATAGTTTCATTACAGATACAGTAGTCGCTGCAATTTTAGTAATTGAGGCTAGATCATAAATATCAGCATTAGTAACAGGTCTTGTTTTCTCATAAGTAAAAAAACCAAAGGATTTTTGATAAAAAACCTTGTTATCTTTTACCAACATTATTTGACAGCCAGGAAAAGCGGTGTCTTTAATGCCATTTAACACAATTGAATCAATCTCTTTAAGGTCAAGTGATGCAATGTTTAACTCTTCTGGAACGGTATATTTGAAACGAAAAATGTCTTTGGTTTGAATTCCTGTATTTAATGGAAATTGGAAAGAAGCGGTAACTGGCAATTTTCCTTTTGATTCAATTCCTCCAAAAATAATTTGTGCTGATATATCCTGCGATATATCTTTGTCTTGATAAGATATAAGAAGAGCTTCTATGTTTTGAGTATTATATAAACTTTGCAAACAATACGGGGAAGCAAAAATGTCAAGAATGATTTTATTCTTATTTTTTATTTGATTAATTAAATCAATTACTTTAGAAGTAACTCCATAATTATTTTTAAGCGAATTGTTGGTTTTATGAACACTAACAATGGTTAAATTATAAGCTGCCAGCTTATTAATCAGATTATCTATTTGTTCCTTTGTAGGAGTTAATGAAATGGAAAACATATCAACCTGCATATAATCGTAAAGTCTTTTTTGAAAAGTATTTTGAATAGTATCTCCAATTAAAACTGAAGCTAATTTTAAGGTATCAATATTTTTTATGGGTAAAATACCATTTCTATTAATCAATAACGTAATAGCATTTTCATAAAGCCTTCTATTGATTAATTTTGCTTTATTCGAATTTAAATCTTCAATGATATTCTTAATCTCTATAGGTTTAAAAGTTTGTAAGCCATGTTTTTTCTTATATAAAAGAATTTTTTTGCATTTCTTTTCAATATCAGCTTTAGAAAGCTCGCCTTGTGTAATTGCTTTTTTAATTTGATGAATAGTGGTTGGAATATCTTGAGGCATCAGCAAAATATCATTTCCTGCTTCTAATGCTTTTACTTCGAGCATTCCTGACTCATTAAAATTAGTAACACCTTGCATCCCTAAAGCATCAGTAATAACCAATCCTTTGAAGTTTAATTTTTCTTTTAGTAATCCTGTAATTATATTCTTAGATATAGTAGAAGCGTTGTTTTTTGCGGTATCAAAAGCAGGTATATATAAATGCCCAACCATTACCCCGTTAACATTGTTTTTTATTAATTCTTTAAAAGGGTATAAATCTACTGAGTCAATTCGAGTTACAGTATTTTTGATAATAGGCAAATCAAAATGCGAATCAGTATCGGTATCTCCATGACCAGGAAAATGCTTTGCAGTAGCTATAATTCCTCCATCTTGCATCCCTTTCATATAGGAAAGACCTTTTAATGCCACATTGATTTTGTCTTCACCAAAAGAACGAGAACCAATAACAGGGTTCAATGGATTGCTATTAACATCAACCACAGGTGCAAAATTAATATTTACCCCAATTCGTTTACATTGTCTTGCTATTTCAACACCCATGTCATAAATCAGTTGGTTGTCCTGAATAGCTCCTAAAGTCATTGCTTTAGGAAATTCTACGGTGCTATCTAAACGCATCGCAAGACCCCATTCTGCATCAATAGCAACAAGCATAGGAATTTTGGAAACACTTTGCCAGAGATTAGTTAGGTTTGCTTGCCTAACAGGTCCTCCTTGAAAAAAGCAAATACCTCCAATCTTGAATGTCTGGATAAGATTGGATATATTTTTTACATACGTTTCATCATCACCTTTGTTTGAATATACATTAATCATTATCAATTGACCAATTTGTTCATCCAAAGTCATAGAATTGTAAATAGAATCTACCCAAAGACTATCGTTAAGCCTATTCTCTTTTGATTTATTTATAATCTTTTCGCAAAAGGGCTTTAAATCAGCGATTCTTAATTTTCCACATTTAGGAATAAAACTGGTATCGCCCCACAAAAAGAAACTCCAAGAAAGAATAAATACGCTAATAACTATTTTATATATCTTCATTCAATTAAAATCTATCTTTTGAATATTAGTTTACTTTAAATTGCAATTCAAATACTATTTTTCAAAAATAATACTTATTTTGCTTCCATTGATATAAAGTATGTGTTTTTTTTTGATTTTTAATTAATGAATAACAAAGGATTATTCCTGATGTTACTTCGCTAATAATTGTTTCACAGCATATTTCCATCCGTTATATAATTTTTCTTTTTTCAACTCATCCATATTGGGAAGAAATACTTTTTCAGTTATCTCAATTTCTTGTAAATCTCTGATATTCCAAAATTGTGTGCATAAACCAGCCAAATATGCAGCTCCAAGAGCAGTTGTTTCAATAACTTTTGGCTTTTCAACTTTCAAATTAAGAATATCTGCCTGAAATTGCATCAAAAAATCATTTGAAGTAACTCCTCCATCTACTTTCAATGAAGGAATTGTTAATGCAGCATCTTGCTCCATTATACTTAGTACGTCTCTTGTTTGATAAGCAATAGATTCTAATGCAGCTCTTATAATTTCTTTATCACCAACACCTCTTGTTAAACCAACTATTGCTCCTCTTGCATACATATCCCAATATGGAGTTCCTAATCCTGAAAATGCTGGCACAAAATAAACACCTGAAGTATCGGGAATACTTTCTGCTATTGATTGTGTTTCGGAAGAATTATTTATGATTTTCAAATTGTCTCTCAACCATTGTATAACAGCACCAGTTATAAAAATGCTTCCTTCTAAAGCATATTCCACTTTATCATTAATACACCAAGCAATAGTTGTCAATAAACCATTTTCAGACTTCACTATTTTACTACCCGTATTCATTAACATGAAACATCCAGTTCCATATGTGTTTTTTGTCATACCCGACTCAAAGCATCTATGTCCAAATAAGGCTGCTTGTTGATCGCCTGCTACACCAGCTATTGGTATGTTTTCTCCATTAAATATTTCTAAATTAATATTGCCATAAACATAAGAAGACGCTTTTACTTCGGGCAACATACTAAATGGAATATCAAAATAATTGAGAATCTTTTTATCCCATTCCAGGGTTTTAATATTAAATAACATCGTTCGCGAAGCATTGGAAAAATCAGTGAAATGATTTCTTTCTTTGGTAAGGTTCCATATCAACCAGCTATCCATTGTTCCGCACAATAAATTTCCATTTATTGCTTGCTCTTTTGCACCTTCTACGTTATCTAATATCCATTTTACCTTACTTGCCGAAAAATAAGAATCAATAATTAAGCCAGTATTCACTTTTACATATTCTTCCCATCCTTCTACCTTCATTTGCTCACAAATGTCAGAAGTACGTGTGTCTTGCCATACAATAGCATTATAAATAGGTTGACCAGTAGTTTTATTCCATACAATGGTAGTTTCTCTTTGGTTTGTTATGCCAATTGCTTTAATAGTTAAAGGAGAAATTCCTGTTTTAATAAACAAATCTTTAATAGCTTCTATCACTTCTCCTAATATTTCAATAGGATTGTGTTCTACCCAACCCGTTTTCGGATATATTTGGGTAACTTCTTTTTGCGAAATAGCTATAATTTGAGAATGATGATTAAACAATACCACTCGCGAACTGGTAGTACCTTGATCTATAGACAAAATATAACCTTCTTTCATCTTTTTATATTTCTATGTAGTGTTTAATTTGATTATTATTTTAAAATAATCACTTTCCCTTTGTAGATATTCTTTTCCCTTACTATCTGATAAAAATAAACACCAGACTTTATTTGCGAAATATCTATTGAAAAGTTATTTGAAATGATTTCTGATCTATAAGTTTCAGTACCATATATATCAAATAGATTGAAAAATATTGGAACATTTTGATTGTCCTTTAGTTCAATATTTAAAATGTTATTGGCGGGGTTTGGATAAACCCTGCATTTGTCATCATTGTTATATTTTAAAATATCGGAGGATAGTGGCGAAATTTTAGCAATAAAAAAGTTTACATCACTTTGTCCTGAAGAAGTAATTGTCTTATTTCCAAAATAACATGTATCAGAAAACCAACCAACAACTATCCAATTACCCAATGTGTCAATAGTAATATCAGAAATTACATCATCATATTTACCACCCGCATTCATTCCCCAATCGGGTTCACCCATTGAATTTATTTTCTGTATTAAAATATCACCAGCTCCTTTTGTGTAATAAGTCTGACCGTTCATAGTAATAGTAGAATCATAAGTAAGACCAACATAAGCATTTAAATTTATATCATTTTCAATGCACCTTCCTTTGTCTGAACCATTATTTCCAATATCTATAGCCCATAACCAATTGCCATTATTATCAAAATGTGCAATATAAGCATCGTCGGTATTGTTAAAACTAGTAATTGAATCGTTTCCAAAAATAGCATTTTTAATAAATCTTCCTGTGACAAAACCATTTCCGTTTTTTTCAACAGAAATATCATTAACAGAGGCATCTTCGCCAGCTATCGCCCATTGTATTGCGCCATTGGCATTATATTTTGCAACAAACATTCCTGCTTTATCCAAAATAAAACCATCAAAATTGCAGTTTGCTACTCCAGCTATTCCTGTAACATAACAGTTACCATATTCATCACTACAAATTTTATATCCATATTCAATACCAGAGGTGCCTGCATGCTTTGCCCAAACAAGATTGCCATAAGTATCATACTTGGCAATTAAAATATCACTCGAACCATAATTATGCATAATGTAACCATTATGAAACATAACAGAATCTTGATACCATCCAGTAATATAAGCATTGCCCTCATTGGTAACTGAAATGCCATAACCAACTTCTCCCGCAGTTCCTTGTATTTGTCTTGCCCAATGATAGTTTCCTGCAGAATCAGTTTTAATTATCAATAAATCCCAACCACCCTTGGCAATAAGATTGGTATCGGCAATTTGTAAGGTGTCTGTAAAATAGCCTGTGATATAACAATTCTCCAAAGCATCAATACCAATGGCAATAGCAACATCTTCATTCTTGCTGCCATAGGTTTTAACCCATCCAAGTTGTCCATTTCTATTAAATTTTGCAAGAAAAATATCTGATAAACCATTACTTGGGTATTGATGCTGGTTTACGATTAAAGTATCAGTATATTGTCCAGTAATATATATGTTCCCTGAATTTCCAACTTTCACATCCCAGACCCTTTCTAAGCCTTTTCCTCCAAAACCAACTGCCCAGTCCCATTTTTGTGCATTTGTTTTTTCTGAAATTATAGAAATAATAAAGATTAGTACAATAATATAAAATGTTTTCATAGAATTATTAGCTTCAGTTTGTTTTTAAAGGAAATAGATTGCAATACAAGCTAAAAAGCCCCATAAAGGGGCTTTTTATATAATAATTAATTGAATTATTTTTTTTCTTCTATTACCTTTAATTTATCACCTGTTCCTTCTACAATAATTTTATACCATTCGTCACGATATGGAAGTTGTTTAACAGTAGGGTTAAGTTTTCCAGGAACATACGTTTTGATATTTCCATCCATATATTTGGTAAACAGATATTTATACAATTCTTTCCAAGCTTTAACGGTGTTATTCCCTTGATTAACAGAATAATCGGTTATATACTGAATAGCAAGTTTAGAATCTTTTTTGTATAGTTCTGCAGCCACATTGTCAATAGTTTGGGTAGTAGCAATGTAACGCCCTTCTAAATCGCTTTGTAATTTTTGAATTTCAGGAATCATATCACTATAGCGAGTATAAGCAAAGTTTGACACTTGATTGAACACCCAGAAAGCAGCGTTGTCGCTATATTCCATCATAGAGCCATTGCCTTCGGCATAAGTTTCAGGCACTTTTGTAATACCGCAATACATAGGTGAATAAACAGTGCTATAGGAATCATCTACACCAAACCAATTGATGCCACCAATAGGATTTGGCAACCAAGAACGAGATTGAGCAACAAATGAAAATCCTGTTTGTTGAGTAGAAATAGCTCTTTCGTGAACATAACCTACCCCATTGTACGTCCAAGTCATTGGTCTCCAACGATAAGGACATTTATAAGGACCAGCACCGATATCTTGAGTCATATCCATTGGTGTTCCTTCAAAATGGTCTCTCATCATCCCAAATGCTTGTTGCAACGAAATTTTACTATCTGGTTTTATCCAAAAAGGCATACGGTTTTTAAGATTTTTACCCATTGCATAATTTAGATATTTGCCCATATCTTTATTCACTTTGTTAAACATAGACCACACTCTTGATTCACAGAAACGAGCAGCACCAAAATCAACGGGGGCATAAGTATCTGAAAAACTAAAATTTTTATCTTCGCCTTTATACAAACCTTTTTCTTTAGCAAAAGAAATAACATCAGGAGCATATAAGCAATTTTCGGGATCATTTAATGGGAATGTAGTAATACGTGCTTGATTTGCGTGCCCTGAAATATAACCATCTGGAATACGCATGGCAACCCAAACAGCACCTTTTGTGCCAGTTTCTGCACTGGTTGTGATTGTTTCTTCATATAAATCAAGGTTTTGTTTTCCTATTAAAGAATCAACTGCTTTATTGAAAGCAGCATTAGAAGGATAAGATTTATTAACAATACCGTTCAATTTTGTAATTAACTCTTTTGGAACGTTTGTTTTCTTTAAATTATCTATTGATTTTTTTGTAAGCTTAATGCTCCCACCTTTACCAATCATTTCCATAATCCATACTTCGTTAGGGTCAGCAATTGAAAAAGATTCGCCCTCGCTGCAATAGCCATATTCTTTAACAAAATCTGCCATAATTTTAATAGCTTCTCTAGCAGTTTTAGCTCTTTGCAAAGTTATATAAATTAAACCACCATAATCCATAGTTGCTCCGGGTTGATGCCATAACGATTCTAAACCACCATAAGTTGTTTCACCAATAGAAACCTGATATTCATTCATGTTTCCAACCACAGAAAAAGTATGAGTAACTTGTTTGATTTTTCCAAGAAATTCACCGGTATCCCATTCGTAAACATCCATCATACTGCCTGCTGGATAATCTGCGGCAGGTCTAAAATACAATTCGCCATAAAGCACGTGTGAATCTGCCGTATAACTAATCATTGTTGAACCATCAATAGAAGCTCCTTTGGTAATTAACAAATTAGAACAAGCTTTTGAATTTTGCGAATATCCAAGTATTAGCAAGGATATACTTAACATCATTATTATTTTCTTCATATATCTATAAATTTTAAAAATTTCACAAACCTACATATTTTTTCTTGAAAAATGTTTATTCCATTTAAAAATATTGAATTGTTTTCAAGGTATTAGGATTATTTAATAATCGTTTTCAAAAACATATAGACCATTTAACGAATTAAACAGCTCAGTAGTATGCTATAATCTATTTATTTTTCCTTCAATTTACTAATTTTGGCAAATAATTTAAAATAATTTCTATGCTTTATCTCAATTTTTTATATTTTTGAAATGGATAGGCAATTAGGAATAAAGCCTTTCCTTAATTTTAAATTCCTTTCATTTAAACCCAATTAAAGTGTCTGATTTTACAAGTATTAAAAATATTATAGTCCACAATATTGGCAATAAACTTCGCGAAGAAGAGATTCAAATCTCAAAATCATTATTAAAGGTAGATAATCCTGTTAAAGAATTATTATTGAAATATTTTCTTTCACCATTCACTTCCAATGAATATTATAATCTTCATCACGAAAGCGAAGTGCAGTTAAATGAAGTTTATACTTACATTACTCGCATATTTGAAAATCAAGAAGAATTATTAGTACAAAGTATAAACCTTGCAAAGCACTTATACGAAAAAAGCACTCATCCTAAAGTGAAAGCGGGAGAGTTTTACGTGGTTTACTTTAAAAGATGTATGATAGAAAATCAAGAAGTAGATGCCATTGGTTTATTTAAGTCAGAAAATAAAGATACCTATTTAAAGGTTTATCCCAAAGGCGATAATTTCGAAATTAATTACGAAGATGGCATTAATATTAACAAGTTAGACAAAGGATGCCTAATCTTCAATACAGAGAAAGACAAAGGATATTTGGTTTCTATTGTAGATTCTCTTAGTAGGGGTTCAGAAGCTCAGTATTGGAAAGATGATTTTCTTCATCTGAAACCACGTGAAGACAATTATCATCAAACTAAAAATGTGCTCAATCTTTGTAAAAGCTTTGTAGTAGATAAATTATCTGAGGATTTTGATGCCTCTAAAGCAGATCAGGCAATTATGCTCAATAAATCGGTTGATTATTTTAAAGTCAATGATTCTTTTAAGATAGATGACTTTGCTGCCGAAGTAATACAACAACCGGAAGTTATCAAGGCTTTTAAAGATTATCGCGGACAGTTTGAATTAGATAGAGATGTTAAACTGATGGATGACTTCGACATTTCGGCTACTGCTGTAAAGAAACAACAAAAAGTATTTAAGAGTGTTATTAAATTAGATAAAAACTTTCATATATATATACACGGTAACCGCGAAATGATTGAAAAAGGAATGGACGATGCAAATGGAATGCACTATTATAAGTTTTTTTATAAAGAAGAAAGCTAAAAACAATTAACAATAAACAATAACAATAAATTGAATTTTAAATTTATCAACAAAATGAATTTTTCTCATCTTTTAACATAAATTTGTGGTTTTTCAATAAAACAAATTTAAACAATATTCAAAAATCATTTGCCAAAGCCAAATTCAGTAAAACATGTTTTTAGAAAATCCTATTAATCATAGTAAACCGAGAGGTTGGATAGAAGTTATTTGTGGTTCGATGTTTTCGGGCAAAACAGAAGAGCTTATTCGTCGGTTGAAAAGGGCAAAGATTGCCAAACAAAAAGTGGAGATATTTAAACCAGAAATAGATAAGCGTTACGACGAACTAAATGTGGTTTCGCATGATGCCAATGCTATTTTATCTACACCAGTTCCAGCTTCTTCAAATATTTTGCTACTTGCAAATGATGTTGATGTTGTAGGCATTGATGAAGCACAGTTTTTCGATTCAGAATTAACAAATGTTTGTAATCATTTGGCAAGCAGAGGTATTAGGGTAATAGTTGCAGGACTTGATATGGATTATCTCGGCAAACCATTTGGTCCAATGCCTGCATTGCTGGCAACTGCAGAATATATTACAAAAGTTCACGCAATATGTATGAGTTGTGGCAATTTAGCAAATCATTCACACAGAGTAGTGCACAACGACAAATTGGTTTTACTTGGTGAAAAAGATGCTTACGAGCCATTATGTAGAAGTTGCTTTGAAGAAAAAAAGAAAATAAATACTGAACAATAAATTTTTATATATCTTTGGCTTTATTTATTGGTTATGATGTCGTTGGATGAAATAAAAGCTCCTATCAGCAAGCAAATGGATGAATTTGAAATTAAATTCAAAGCATCCATTAAAAGTTCTGCTCCTTTGTTGGATAAGATAACCGCTTATATTCTTAAAAAAAAAGGCAAGCAAATAAGACCAATATTTGTTTTTCTATCAGCAGCTTTGTATGGAAATATTAAAGAATCTTCCTATCGTGCTGCTTCTTTAATAGAATTATTGCATACTGCCACTTTAGTTCACGACGATGTGGTTGATGATTCTAATGAAAGAAGAGGTGTTTTTTCTGTAAACGCCCTTTGGAAAAATAAGATTTCAGTTCTAGTTGGAGATTACTTATTATCTAAAGGTCTTTTAATATCTTTAGATAACAATGATTTTGATTTGTTGCGAATAGTTTCAGAGGCAGTACGTGAAATGAGCGAAGGAGAACTTTTACAGATAAAAAAAGCTCGTAATTTGAATATAAAAGAAGATATTTATTTTGAGATAATACGAAAAAAAACCGCTTCCTTATTTGCTTCTTGTTGCGCTTGCGGTGCAGCTTCAGCTGGTGCTGATGTTGAAAACATCAAACGTATGCACGATTTTGGCGAAATGGTTGGAATTGCTTTTCAAATTAAAGACGATTTGTTTGATTACCTAAACAACAATAATGCCGGAAAACCTTTTGGTATTGATATTAAAGAACAAAAAATGACTTTGCCTTTGATTCATCTTTTAAACAATCAATCCTATTTTGAAAAAAGGAAAATAATAAATATTGTTAAAAATCATAATACCGATATTCGCAAAGTTGCTCAAGTAATCGAGGCAGTTAATAAAAGCGGTGGAATTGAATATGCTACAAATAAAATGCAGGAATATCAAGCAAAAGCATTTGAACTAATAAAAGAGTTTCCTGATTCTATTTATAAAAAAGCATTAGAAGAATTGGTAGCTTATGCTATTGAAAGAAAAAAATAATAATAATAATAAAATATGAAAAAAATAATTTTAATATCGTTGGTAGTTTTTGTTTATAAATGCTCCTATAGCCAAATAAAAGTTGAATATTGGAATTTGAAAACTAAGAAGAGTGAAGGTTATTATAAGAACGATAAAAAGGAAGGTAAGTTCACATATTGGTATGATAGTGGAGCAAAATACGCTGAAGGTGAATACAAAAATGATGAAATGAAAGGTAAATGGACTTATTTCTATAAAGATGGAAAGAAATGGAAAGAAATTTATATTGATAGTTTGTTCACTAGTTTCTACAATAAAGGTGCAAAAGAAAAACTTGGCTACCTAAAAAACGGAAAAGAAAACGGTTTGTGGCAACAATGGTACGAAAATGGGCAGTTGTTATCGAAAGGAGAATATAAAGATAGTCTTAAGATTGGACCATGGTCATATTGGTATAATAATGGCAATAAAAAACAGCAAATAAATTATGACAATGGACTAAGTACAGCTTGGTATCTCAATGAACAGAAGTCAGAAGAAGGAAATATTGTTAGTAGAGTCAAAGATGGCAAATGGAATACTTGGTATCAAAATGGAAAGCTAAAAGAAGAAGCACTATTTAAGAATGACAAACTCGAAGGAATGAATTATCAATGGCACGAGAATGGAATAAAAGCTTTTGAAGGTTTATATCAAAACAATTTATTGCAGGGATACAATTATTGGTGGAGAGACAATGGAAAACTCGAAATGGAAGGCAAATCAATAGATGGATTGCAAGATAGCACTTGGACATTTTATCATACAAATGGAAAAGTTTCAAGTAAGGGCAATTTTATCAAAGGAATGCAAGAAGGGATTTGGACTTACTGGTACGAAACAGGTGAGAAATGGAAAGAAGGAAGTTTTAAAGAAAATAAAAAATCTGGTTTATGGACTACTTGGTACCAGAGCGGGAAAAAAGACCACGAAGGTCCTTTTGAAAATGGATTAGAACAAGGCAAATGGACCAGTTGGTTTGAAAATGGGAACATTAAAGATGAAGGCACTTTTGAAAAAGGAAAAATGAATGGATTATGGAAAGGATATTATGAAGAAGGAAAAACAAAATATGCTACCTCCTATTCTAATGATATCAAAAATGGAATCTCTCAATATTGGTATCCCAACGGCAATCAATGCTATGTGAGCAACTATAATAATGGAGATTTAAACGGCATCTGGTCTTCTTATTATGAAAATGGCAATATTAAAGAGGCAGGAAGCTATTTGGCAAATAAAAAAAATGGAAATTGGTCTTTTTACGATGCTTATGCCGTTAAATATCAAGATGCTCAATTTAAAAATGGAGTATTAAACGGTTACTGGGCACAATACAACACAAACCAAACAAAAGCTTGCGATGGGCTATATAAAAACGGTGGAAAAGATGGCAAATGGATAATAAGAGATAGTTATGGTAAGGTATTAAAAGTTATTGACTATAAAAATGGCATCAAAGTAATAGAAGAAAAAAAATAAAATAATAAAGATATGATTTTACCTGATAACATCAAAGAGCTAAAGAGCAGAACTGAAGCCCTGAGGAGGTTTCTTTGACATTGATAAAAAAAAAGCTGAAATAGCAGAAGAACAAAAATTAACCCAACAAGCAGATTTTTGGAACGACCCTAAAAAAGCGGAACAAATCCTGAAGAAAATCAATGAAAAAAAACGTTGGACCGATGCTTTTTCAAAGATTGAATCAAATAATGAGGATTTAATGATTTTGTATGACTTCTTTCAAACGGGAGAAGGCATAGAAGATGATTTAGATAAACAATATAACCTAACCCTTAAGCATATTGAAGACCTTGAATTTAAAAATATGCTTAGTGGCGAGGAAGATAAATTATTCGCAATCCTCACTATTAACTCTGGTGCAGGAGGAACAGAGAGTTGTGATTGGGCTGAAATGTTACTTCGTATGTACACCAGATATGCAGAGCGAAATAATTATAAAATTAACATACTCGACCAACAAGAAGGTGATGTGGCAGGAATAAAATCGGCATCTATTGAAATTGAAGGTGAATATGCTTATGGATATTTAAAAGGAGAAAGTGGGGTTCATCGTTTGGTTCGGCAATCGCCTTTCGATTCAGCCAACAAACGTCATACTTCTTTTGCATCAGTTTATGTATATCCTGTTATTGATGAAAATATTACCATTGATATAAACCCAGCCGACATTTCGTGGGATACCTTCCGCTCCAGTGGACCTGGCGGACAAAATGTAAACAAAGTAGAAACAGCAGTTAGAGTAAGGCATGCACCTTCGGGTATTGTTATTGAATGCCAAGAAACAAGGTCGCAAATGCAAAATAGAGAAAAAGCGATGCAAATGCTCAAATCACAACTATACGAAATTGAACTCCGTAAAAAGAAAGAAGCTATTGCAGAAATTGAAGGCACCAAAAAGAAAATTGAATGGGGCTCTCAAATTAGAAACTATGTAATGCATCCATACAAAATGGTTAAAGATGTGAGAACAGGAGTTGAAACATCAAATGTACAATTGGTAATGGATGGCGATATTGATGAATTTATAAAAGCCTTTCTGATGGAATTTGGCAAAAAATAATTACTACAAAATCTATTATAAAAACAATGATCACAATTTACCATAATTCGCGTTGCAAAATTAGCCGTTTAGTTCTTGAAAAGCTCAAAAGTAGTGGAAAAGAATATACCATCATTGAGTATTTGAAAACAATCCCTTCTATAGAGGATATTAAGAAGCTATTACTAAAACTTAACGCCAAACCTATTGATATTATTAGGAAAAACGAAACAATTTTTAAAAAACAGTTTAAAGATAAGTCTTTTACTGACGAAGAATGGTTAATAATAATACACGAAAACCCCATTCTTATTGAAAGACCTATTCTAGAAAACAAATATAAAGCCATTATCTGCCGTCCACCTGAAAAATTTGTGGAATTGATAAAATGAATTTCAAATATTACTCGCTGAACTTATGTTTTTTTAAACAAACTAATCATAAATTAAAATAAACCTAAAAAAGTAAACACATGAAAACAAGAATAGAAAAGGATACCATGGGAACCATAGAAGTTCCAGCCGACAAATACTGGGGAGCTCAAACCCAACGGTCAAAAGAAAACTTTAAAATCGGTGGACAACTGATGCCAACTGAGATTATTAATGCTTTTGCTATTTTAAAAAAAGCTGCCGCTTTTGTTAATTGCGATTTAGGCACATTAACTAAAGAAAAAGCTGATTTAATCGCGAAAGTTTGTGATGAAATTCTTGAAGGAAAACTTAACGATAACTTTCCTTTAGTTGTATGGCAAACTGGCTCTGGCACTCAAAGTAATATGAATTTGAATGAATTAATTGCCAACAGAGCCGAGATATTAAAAGGGGGAATACTGGGTGAAGGAAAAACCTTTATCCATCCCAATGATGATGTTAACAAAGCCCAATCTTCAAACGACACTTTTCCCACAGCAATGCACATTGCTGCTTACATAATAATTGTTGAAAATACACTTCCAGGAATCGAAAAACTCAGAACTACACTTTCTAAGAAAGCAGAAGAATTTGATAAAATAGTAAAAATAGGACGAACCCACTTAATGGATGCAACTCCACTTACATTAGGACAGGAATTTTCGGGATATGCCTCCCAATTATCACATGGAATTGATGCTATAAAAAATACGCTCCATCATTTATCAGAATTGGCATTAGGCGGAACCGCAGTTGGTACTGGAATAAACGCTCCAAAAGGATTTGCCGAAAAAGTTGCTACAAAAATAGCAGCACTAACAAATTACCCATTTATTACAGCACCCAATAAATTTGAATCACTTTCTGCACACGATGCAATTGTTGAAACTTCAGGTGCTTTAAAAACTGTGGCAATAAGTATGATGCATATTGCAAACAATATTCGTTTGATGGCATCAGGTCCACGTTGTGGAATAGGCGAACTTATGCTTCCAGCAAACGAACCTGGCTCATCAATAATGCCAGGCAAAGTTAATCCTACTCAATGCGAAGCAATGACAATGGTTGCTACACAAGTTATTGGCAATGATATGGCAATTTCTGTGGCTGGCATGCAAGGACATTTTCAACTCAATGTTTTCAAACCAGTGATGATATATAATCTTCTGATGTCAGCCCGTTTAATTGGCGATGTTTGCGTGTCTTTCAACGATAATTGCGCAATTGGCATAGAACCTAACCATAAAGCTATTCAGCAAAATCTCGAAAATTCGTTAATGCTTGTAACAGCTTTAAATACGCATATTGGGTATGATAATTCTGCAAAAATAGCTAAAAAAGCACTTAACGAAGGACTTACACTTCGACAAGCAGCCATTGAATTGAAACTCGTAACAAATGAACAATTTACAGAATGGGTAAATCCACAAAAAATGATTTAATTTCTTGGTTTTGTAAATTAATATGGTTTTTGTAAATATAAATAATTAAAAATAGCTTTATTTATAGCGGTTTCTTCCACAACAATAAAAATAAATTTTATTATTGTTTTATTTTATTGTACTTTTGCACTTTATTTTTGAGCATTAAGTATTCTGAATTTTTGAATCACATAGTTTTTTACCTTCCCTAATCTGGCAATTAATCTATATTCTTTCTTTCCCGTTTAAAACTCAAGTGTTTTTATTCATTTAATTTTTATATCCCGTATGAACATTTTTATTTCAAATTTGAGTTTTAGAGTCAATGATGAAGACTTAAAACAGTTATTTGTAGAGTATGGCACCGTTACATCTGCCAAAGTTATTAACGATAAATATTCAGGAAAATCAAGAGGTTTTGGTTTTGTTGAAATGAGCGATGATAACGACTCTAAAAAAGCGATTGAAGAATTAAACCAAGCAGAATTTGATGGCAAAGTTATTTCTGTATCCATTGCAAAACCTAAAACTGAAACCAGACCTGGTGGCAATAGAAACTTTGGCGAAAAACCTAGTTTTAAAAGATATTAAAATTTTAATATCCCTAACTTATTAAGTCCGTTGAATTCAACGGACTTTTTTTTATAAAAGTTTTTTCAAACATTTTTGTTTTGAATTCTTAATTAATTACTATTTTTACTTTCTAAAAAAAAATGCTATGGAAAACGATGCTCAATTTCATTCCTATTATATCAACCAACTTGAGCCACAATTAGATGCTTTGGAAGTTGAACGAAAAAAAGTAAAAAACAAAATATTAATCATGCTCCTTATTGGAACAGTTGGTTATGCCATTCTTATAACTATACTTTCTCAACTTATTTTTATGGTAGCTCCAGTAGCTGTTATTATTGCTATTGTGGATATTATTACTTGTGGCATTTTATATTATGTTTTTGTTAAGAAATACAAAAAAACATTTAAAGTTGATATTGTGAAGTTATTGCTTGCCTTCTTTAAACAAGATTTGGAATATTTTCCTCAACAAAAGATTCCACAAAATGAATATTCGCAAAGCCAACTATTTCTTAAAACCGTATCAAGATATAATGGAGAAGATATGGTAACAGGAATTGTTAATAATATTCCTTTTTCCTTTTCCGAGTTACACACACAATACAGAAGCAGTGATGGCAAAAAAACAAGCTATCCCACCATATTTAAAGGAATATTTGTGGTTGCTCAACTCAAAAAACAATATGCAAATACTGTTATTTTACCCGATACTGCCGAAAAACTATTAGGCGGTAAAATTGGGCATTTTTTCCAATCGATGAGTTTCAATCGAGGAAAACTAATAAAAACAGATTTTCCAGATTTTGAAAAAGAATTTGTTGTTTATGGCGAAAACCCTGATGAAAGTTTAAATTTGCTTTCTATGGACTTAGTGCAAAGAATTATGCAGTTTAAATTTAAATGCAATTCAAAGATTTATGTGTCTTTTAACTCTAATAAACTATTTGTAGCAATATCCAGCAAAAAAGATATGTTTGAAGCACGTGTGTTTAAACCAATTAAAGATTATAATTTTATCAAAACCCAAATAGATTACTTCGATTGGATACTTGGTATTGTTGAAGATTTTAATTTAAAAAGATTTTAGTTAATTCAAATAAAAAATAAATAAATATTTTCAATGAAGGGTGTGCTTTCGAAGTGGGTGTTGCGAGTTTTAGGTTGGAAAATCAAAGGAAGTTTACCACCAGATATTAAAAAATGTATCTTAGTAGCAGCTCCACATACAAGTTATTGGGACTTTCTGATAGCACGACTTACATTTTATTATATGCACGTAAATGTTCGCTTTCTAATTAAAAAAGAGTTGTTTAAATTCCCTTTTAAAAGATATATCAAATGGATAGGCTGCATACCCGTTGATAAAAGCAATTCTAAAAAAGCTATTTTTTCGGCGGTAGCGGCAATCCATAAATACGATACCATTCATTTGGTCATTACGCCCGAAGGTACACGAAAATATACCAATCGCTGGAAAAAAGGTTTTTATTTTATTGCGGTGCATGCCAATATCCCAATGGTTTTAACCTATGTAGATTATGCCAAAAAAGAAGGAGGTTTTGGTCCTTTAATTTATCCTTCTGGCAATTTTGATAAAGACTTTGCACAAATAGAGCAATTTTATAGCACCATCACTGCAAAATATCCTGAAAACTTCAACCTTAGCCCTAAATAAACAGAATGATTTTTTAAATAAAACTTAACAAAAGCTTAATAAATTATTAAAAAATTAATTATTACATTGCACTCCAAATTTGTTTAACTAAAAATTTTTATGATGAAAAAAACATTACTCTTATTTGCTATTTGCCTATTAACGTTGGCATCTATCAATGCTCAAACATTAATAAAAGGCAAAATAATTGATGCCAAAAACAATGAAGAATTAATTGGTGCAATTATTATGGTAGAAGGAACAGGTACAGGTACTACTTCTACGCTTGATGGCAGCTTCTCTTTTAAAGTAAAACCAGGCGATCTCAAAATTGAAATCAGCTTTATGGGTTATGTCAAACAATTCATAGATGTTAAAATTGCAAATGGCGAAACCAAAGATATTGGCACAATAGCACTTGAAACAGATGCTATTGGCTTAGAAGAAATTAAAATAGTCGCATCTTTTGCAATAGATAGAGTAACACCAATTTCAGTTTCCACAATTAGCCCTACTTTAATACAAGAAAAACTTGGTAGCAAAGAATTTCCCGAAATATTAAAATCAACACCCAGTGTTTATGCAACTAAAACAGGCGGTGGTTATGGCGATGGTCGAATAAACCTACGTGGTTTCTCTTCTAATAATATTGGCGTGCTAATTAATGGCGTTCCTGTTAATGATATGGAAAGTGGTGCCGTTTATTGGTCAAATTGGGCAGGACTTTCTGATGTAACCAGAACAATGCAAGTGCAACGTGGCTTAGGAGCATCTAAATTGGCATTGTCATCTGTTGGTGGTACCATTAACATTATCACTAAATCAATTGATGCTAAAAAAGGAGGTTCTATTTATTATGGCATAGGTAATGATAATTATCAAAAAACTGCCTTTACTTTATCAACTGGTTTAATGGAAAATGGCTGGGCTATCACTGCAAATGGTTCTCATACTACTGGTGATGGCTATATTAAAGGTGCAAATTTTGAAGGTTGGTCTTATTTTCTGAATGTTGCAAAAAAAATAAACGAAAAACATCAATTATCATATACTGTTTTTGGTGCTCCACAATGGCATAACCAACGTTATTACAAACACTCGATTCAAGATTATCGCGATAACCCAGATGGTACTAAGCTTAATACAGATTATGGATACTTGAACGGAAAAATATATTCTATTCAACACAATCAATACCATAAACCACAAATGTCCGTAAATCATACATGGTTAATAAATACTAATACCCATTTATCTACTGCTGTGTATGCTTCATTTGGTCGTGGTGGTGGAAGACGAATAAGAGGAACCAGTGCTAATTGGATACAATTCCAAAGCAATGGCAAACCTTACGATATGACTCTTATTACTCCTGATAATCATCTAAATTTGGAAGCTGTTTTAGATTCTAACAAAGCATCGCAAGTGGGTTCTAAAGCTGTTATGCAAATGGATATGAATTCGCACGATTGGTATGGTATTTTATCAAACTTAAATAAACAAATGGGCAATTTCAATATTACTGCAGGAGTTGATGGTAGATTTTACAAAGGTTATCATTATACTGAAATAACCGATTTACTTGGCGGCGATTATTATATTGACCCAACTGCCAATGTAAACAGAACGATAGGAAGTCCATTGCAAGTTGGCGATAAAGTGAATAGAGATTATATTGGCAAAGTAATTTGGGGCGGGTTGTTTGGTCAAGCTGAATATGTTGTTGATAAATACTCTGCATTCCTTTCGCTTGCTGTTTCTAATACTACTTATCAACGATTTGACTATTTCCAATATACACCAGAACAAGGACAAGCAAGTGCAAAGAAAAGCTTTTTAGGATATAGTTTTAAAGGTGGTACCAATTATAACCTCAATAAGAAACATAATGTTTTTATTAATGCAGGTTATTTTCTTAGAGCTCCTTATTTTTCTTTCGTTTTTAAAAATTATACTAATAATCTTAATGAAGGCGTTAAACCTGAAAGAGTACTTTCTTATGAAGGTGGTTATGGCTTCCGTTCCAAATTTATGTCTGCAAATTTAACTTTGTACCAAACTTCTTGGTTAGATAAAGCTTTAACAAGAACTAATGGCAACGATTTAATAAATATTACTGGTTTAAATGCTATTCACAAAGGCATAGAGCTTTCTGTTTCTTCAAATCCAATAAAAAAAGTGGATGTTATTTTAATGACTTCTATTGGAAGTTGGAAATGGGACAAAGATGTAGAAGCCGAAATATATGATGCAAACAACAATTATGTACGCACCGATTCTGTTTTTGCTAAAGGAATTCATGTTGGTGATGCTGCCCAAACAACCGCCTCACTTACTATTAATTACGAAGTATTCCCTAAAGTTAGACTTGGCGTAGATTATAATTATGCAGCAAATTTATATGCCTATTTTGATATTGCCAGCCGAAGTAATTCTTCTGATAAAGGAGACGACGCTTGGAAACTCCCAGCATATAGCTTATTCGATTTAAATGTAAAATATCTTTTTAATCTTGGTAAATTAGATGCTACACTCATCGGAAATGTGGACAATATTTTTGATGTTGAATACTTGGCTGATGCTACTGACGGAGCTAATCACGATGCCATTACTTCTACTGTGTTTTATGGCTTTGGTAGAACTGCAACACTTTCACTGAAAATTAATTTCTAAATTTTAATTAAAACTTATATACACATGAAAAAACTTTATTTAATAACATTATTCGCATCTTTGCTTATAACAGCTTGCGATCCAAATAAAGACATCTATAATGATCTTGATAAACTTAAGAATCCTTATAGCGATATTCTTACTTATACGATGATTTCTGCCGACTATTCAACATTTAGCTCTTTGGCATTGAAAACTGCAACTTCAAAATGGGACTCTACCCTTGCTAAAGAAATAAAGACATACACCAGCTTTGGTCCTTATAGAAACATTGCAAATTATGGAACTGCTGCAAATTCTTTTCTTACTACCAAATTTGTTGCTCTTAAAAAAGGCTCCGTTGTTTATATTAAAAGCGATTTTAGCACTTCTTACAGTTTAAAAACACCTGATGCAAATGCTGCTTTACCTATCGCAGCTGGTGTAGAATTATACACCTTAATCGCTGGAGATTACACCGCTGCTGGCTTAGATTCTGGTTTTGTTGGTGCTAACCAAATGGTAAAACTTACCGATTACCTGAAAAGTACAATATGCCCCAATGCTGTAAAAGACCAATTTTTAGTGGTCAATTACAAAAAATCTTTAACTACCTCTGTGGATGGTTATTTTATTTTCAATGGGACTGCTTGGAGCCTCGATGCTGCTAAAAGCTATGTGCTGGTGATGGCTGATTACGATGCAATGGGAGCCCCTGGCACTAATGATAACTTTTCAAGTTCTATTGTACCGCAAAATTATTTGCCCGCTTTTTTAAAAATTAAATATCCTTATGCTCAGACAAATGACGTAAAAGTATTGATTTATAAGTATTATTCAAGTGGAGTGCAAACACACATAGCAACCTATACCTACGATGGTTCCTTATGGAAAGAAAGAACATCAAAGTTAGACCAATATATCAATAATGGCGAAGCTTGGTTCTACGACCCTACTATTAAGTTTACGATGATTGCTGCCGATTACCAGATTATTTGCGATTTTGTGAAAAATGACCCCGAAAAAAGCACTTATTTCAATAAAAAATACAAAAATGAAGAGTATTGGTTTGGTGCCAATGCATATCGTGTTAATTTTGACTTTAAAGTCGTTAATAGAACAGGAATTTACACAATAGACGCTACCGTTTATCAGAAAGACTCTCTGGGAACATTTACAGGAAAAACCATTGCAGAAAATACAATTACTTTCAATACCCGATTAAAAGAAGGATTAATTGTATTATTAGAAGCCAAATATCCCACTTTACAACCTTTAACATCCACTGGTTTGCAAGCCTATATTGAAGTGAAATACAATATTTACACTGGTTTCAATCCAACTCCTCAATATACTGCTAAATTTAAAGTTACTGGTGTAGGTAAATTTGAAAATGAAACCTATACCAATGTTGATTGTATTCCATAGAACAAAATACTTTTAACATAAAAAAATTAAAAAGTCATAAATGATGGTTACGAACTACCATTATTTATGACTTTTTGTTTTTTAATTGTATTTTTGTAAAATCCTTTTCAAATCAATTTTATATGACAAATAAGGAAACATTAAAAGTTTATTATTCTATTGGTGAAGTAGCCAAGCTTTTTAATGTAAATGCCTCTCTTATTCGCTTTTGGGAAAAAGAATTTGATATTATCAAACCAAAAAAAAACAAGAAAGGCAATCGACAATTTACTCAACAAGATGTAGATAACTTTTATATCATCTATCACCTAGTAAAAGAAAGAGGTTTTACCCTACAAGGAGCAAAGGACAAACTCAAAGACAATACCAGCGAAACAATTGATAACACAGAAATAATTAAATCACTCGATAAACTCAAGGATTTTCTATTAGAAATAAAAGCTCAATTGTAAAGCAAAACTTCTATATATAAATGAATGAAACAGATTGGCTCTCCCGAACAGAACTTTTGATTGGTAAAAAATCGCTCGAAAAATTAAATAAGTCGCACGTATTAGTAGTTGGTTTAGGTGGAGTTGGAGGCATTGCAGCCGAAATGATATGCAGAGCAGGGGTTGGAACAATGACCATTGTGGATGGAGACGTTTTTAATACCACCAATCGCAATCGTCAAATAGGTGCATTGGTAAGTACCGAAAACAAAGCCAAAGCCGTGATTGTTGCCGAAAAACTAATGGATATTAATCCCAATCTGAAATTAAATATAAAAGATTGTTACCAAAAAGGCGAAGATATGCCTTTGTTGTTAGATGCTCCTTTTGATTTTGTAGTGGATGCCATTGACACACTTACACCCAAAGTTTATTTGCTTTATCATTGTGTTAAAAAAGAATTGAAAGTGGTCAGTTCTATGGGTTCGGGTGGAAAATTAAATCCCACGATGATAAAAATTGAAGATATTGCCAAAACCAATCATTGCGATTTTGCTTATGATATTAGAAAGAGGTTGCATAAACTAGATGTATATACGGGTATTACTGCAGTTTATTCACCAGAACCGGTTTCTAAAGAATCAAAAATAACTATAAATGATGAATTAAATAAGAAATCAAGGGTAGGAACCATTTCCTACATGCCCGCAATGTTTGGCTGCTATTGTGCTTATGTGGTAATAAATCAGTTGTCTTTATAAAAACTAAGAGCACTCCCAACTATAGGTTCATCATAAAGTTTATTCTGTTTTGGTGTATGTAATTCCATTTAAAATAAACTCATTGGGCGACTCGATGGTAGGTTCTTTTGAAATTTTGAAGGAAACAATCCCAATACACATTTTGTTGTTTCGATATTTAGCAACTCCAGTGGATTTATCGCTACTTACACCAGTTACCATTTGATAAAAAATATTGCTTTTGGCATCAATTTCAATATAATAGGAGGTATCTGCTTGAATAGCATTCCATTTTCCTTGAATATTAGGGTTATGCTCTACTATTTTAACGCTTTTGCAACTACTTATTAATAATAAGCTGGAAAAAACAATGCTGAAAAAATAAAGATTTGTTTTCATAGCCAAAGATTTTATAATTATTATACGCATGTATTTTATAAAAGGTTCGTTTTCTTCCATTTCAAACAATAACCTATTAAAAAACCTCTCTTTTTAAATCAGAAAAGAATTTATTTCCTCACAAAATGCTTCATTCCAAAAGGAATTTCAATAGATATTTCAACCAAACCTTTCAATTCATTATTTTCAAACCAAGGCGATTGATGGATAAGTTTCTTTATTCCATTTTTTTCAATGGTATAAGAATTGCTTTTGCCAGTTGCTAACAATTCCTTAATTTTAGCTGTTGCTGCTGCGGGATGGCAATCATAAAGGCTTTTTCCAATCAGCGTTTCGCTTCCATCTTTTGAGAAAGTTTTGCACGATTTTTCATTCATATACAAAATGATACCATTTTTATCGCAAACGGTAATAGCAGAGGGAAATTCATTAAACCAATCCATAGTGTTTTTTTTACAAACCTAATAAATTTATTAACCATTTTGTTTTTAATCCCTAACTTTGCTTAAAAATTCATTTAACCAATTCAAAATTATTTAAATTATGATTAGAAATACATTATTAGTTGTGGCAATCACTTTGTGTTGTGCCATATTGTTTAGTTGTGGTTCTGGCAATAAAAAGAACACTTCACAAAACGACTCCATTAAAAAAGCAGATTCCATAATGATTAGTAAAATCAATGGGTTTGCCACTGTAAAATTAACTACCGATTTAAGCAAACTCAGTGAAAAAGAAAAACAAATGTTACCTATTTTGATTGACATTGCCCAAATAATGGACGAACTTTTTTGGATGCAAACTTATGGCGATAAAAAAGCCTTGATAGATGAGATTAAAAACGAAAATGAGAAGAAGTTTGCACTCATCAATTATGGTCCTTGGGAACATCTAAATGGCAACAAATCTTTTATTGCATCTTTTGGCGAAAAACCCTTGGGAGCAAACTATTATCCTGTGGATATGACCAAAGAAGAATTTGAAAAATTAGATAAAAAAGATAAAAAAAGCTTATACACCGTCATTCGTCGCAATGAAGACAAATCGTTGAAAGTAGTTTGGTATAGCCAAGAATATAAAGAACAACTAACCAAAGCTTCAGAATTGTTGAAAAAAGCTGCAACATTGGCTGAAGACGCTGGTTTAAAAAAATATTTAACCCTTCGTGCTGAAGCTTTATTATCTAACAATTACCAACCCAGCGACTTTGCTTGGATGGAAATGAAAAACAACCATATTGACTTTGTGGTTGGTCCTATCGAAAATTACGATGATGCCTTGTTCGAATACAAAGCTGCTTTCGAAGCATTTGTTCTTATTAAGGACAAAGAATGGAGCAAAAAGTTAGAAAAATATACTGCCATGTTGCCAGCATTGCAAAAACAACTGCCTGTTGACCAAAAATACAAGAACGAAAAACCTGGTACTTCTTCCGATTTGGGTGTTTATGATGTAATTTACTATGCAGGCGATTGCAACGCTGGAAGCAAAACCATTGCCATCAATTTGCCCAACGATGAACAGGTGCAATTGAAAAAAGGCTCTCGCCGATTACAATTAAAAAATGCGATGAAAGCTAAATTTGACAACATTTTGATGCCAATAGCTGCTAAATTGATTGACCCATCGCAGCTTAAAAATGTAAAGTTCGATGCTTTTTTCAATAATGTTATGTTTCACGAAGTAGCACATGGTTTAGGCATTAAAAACACCATCAATGGCAAGGGAACAACCAAAGACGGATTAAAAGAAATCTATTCAGCTTTTGAAGAAGCAAAAGCTGACATCCTTGGTCTGTTTATGGCTACCAAATTGATTGGAAAAGGAGAAATAAAAGATTTGACGGTTGATGATTGTTATATCACCTTTATGGCAGGCATTTTCCGTTCGGTTCGTTTTGGTGCGGCAAGCTCACATGGCAAAGCAAATATGATGTGTTTCAATTTCTTTGAATCGATGGGGGCATTCACTCGCAGCAATGAAGAAACCTATAAAGTTGATTTAGAAAAAATTAAAACTGCCGTTGATGCTTGGGGAGCAAAAATATTGGTTTTTCAAGGCAATGCTGACTACGAAGGTGCTAAAAAGTTTTTAGTTGACAATGCTATTATTAAAGAACAACTTCAAAAAGATTTAGATGCCCTCAAAACAGCTAATATTCCTGTGGATATTATTTTTGACCAAGGAAAAGAAACACTTGGGTTGAAATAAATCTTCTCAAAATAAAACAACAAAGTCTCTTCTATTTTTGAAGGGACTTTTTTATTTAAACCCATATTCAGCATTAGAAATGCTAAAACGATTAAGAATTTGTAATTCAATCATTGAAACAAATTCTAAATCGGGATTAACCCCAAATAACTCAAATAGTTCGGCTCTTGAGAACCTTCTATTTGAGTTATTTGGGTTAAACATTTGGAAATAAACTTTTTATTTTATAATTTTATACCCACTTTTATTTAACTAAACCTAAAAAAATGAAAAAAACATTTACTTCTTTGTTTTGTTATTTACAATTGGCTTATCAGTTAGTGCACAAAGCTGGAAACCTTTTTATAAAGGCGATACTGTAAATTTTAAATTCAACAATTCCAATATCGTTTCAAATACGATTTGGGTTGACTCAGCAAAAGTGGTAGGAAGCGATTCTGTTTTTTACCTTAATCGAGTATTTATTAATTGCGATACATGTTTACATATTCCTGGTTATTTTAATTGCGACACCTGCTTCGCCATAGATAATCAACCACAATTTCTGCAACGCACTATCATTAAAAAAGAAAATGGGAGATATTTGTTAAATGATACTTCTAATATTGAAATACGCACAAAAGCACAATTAAATGATAGCTGGATGTTTGATGCCGCCAATTCTATAAGTGCACAAGTTGTTGAAGTTTCATTGCAAAGTGTATTTGGAGTTAATGATTCTGTTAAAACCATTAAACTATCGAACAATGACACTATAAAATTATCTAAAAACCACGGGCTTATTCAATACCCAAACTTATATGGAGTAGGTAATTATTGTATTACTGGTATTGAAAACAGAAACCTTGGCGAACATGTTCCTGATTTTTGGGATATTTTTGATTTTAATGTGGGGGATGTTTTTCAGTATGTTGGGAGAATTAATGATGACGGTAATTGGCGAATATTTGAATATGTTAAAAAATACTACATACTTTCCAAAATCAACGCTACCAATAAAATAACATATGATGTTCAATTAATTGAAAATGGAGTTGAATATAGGTTTGCTCCACCCCCTTATGGATATTGGCATCCATATATTTATAATTATACTACTAATATTGAATTTAATAACCCTCCATTGACACAACCACAATCTGATTTAATAATAAATAAATATAATCATGATAAATTTATATCTGATGAATGTTATGAAGAATATTTTTACATTGTAAGAGTAACCGCTGATTCTTTGAATATTTATACAAAAACAATTGGTAAGCCAAACTTTTCTTTTATGTTTAATGTTGAAAATTCTTATATTCCTTGTTCTATTCCAAATGTTTATTCCTCAATAAATGCAGATATTTATTCTGGTGCCACATATGCTGAATATAAAGCAGGTTTAGGCAGAACAGGTCTCTCTTATGGGTGTTTCGAGTTTGCCAAATATGAATTATTACAAGGCTACATCAAAAATGGCGATACGGTGGGCGTGATAACTTCAGACGGCATACTCCTTCATTTAAATGAAAGCTTTAGTACAGCTCAAAATAATATTACCATTTACCCCAATCCTTTTTCTGAAAAAACTTCAATTGAAATAAAAGGCAAACAAGTTGATTTTCCTTGCATCTTATCATTATACAACCTCCAAGGTCAGCTAATACGAAAAGAAAAAATAAATGATAACACTTTTGTCTTAAACAAAGAGCAGCTTCAAAATGGGATGTATCTTTACGCTAATCGCGATGTAGCGAACAATATAGTGGGTAAAGGAAAACTGCTTGTGCAATAAAACTAAATAAAAAAAATCGCACATAATTACTTTGCGGTTTTTATAAAATTACATTCTTTCTTCTGGTTCTTACCCAAATATTAAAGGATTTCATTATTTTTGCAAAAAGAATGCAAGTGGTTTATCCTTCAAATTTTGAAAATAAAATTGGTTTCGACCAAATTAGACTGATGCTTAAAGAAGCATGTTTGAGCACGCTTGGTAAAGTGAATGTTGATAATATTCGCTTTTCAGCTAAATTTGATGTGATTAATAAATATATTACCCAAACAGAAGAATTTAGGCAATTATGTTTGTTTGAAACCTCTTTTCCTACCAACGATTTTTTTGATTTAACAAGCGACCTCTCCCGAATAGGAATAGAAGGCACTTTTATTGAAGTAAAATCGCTTTTCAAATTAAAGAAATCGCTTACCACTATTACCGAAATTACTAATTTCTTTAAGAAAAAAAAAGAAGAAGACAAATATGCTTCTTTGGTAGCACTTACCGATAATGTGCAACTCGATAAAACCATTCTTAAAGCCATTGACAAAATTATTGATGAGCGGAGTATCATTAAAGACAATGCTTCACCCGAACTTTTACATATTCGTAAAGAATTATTATCAAAACAATCGAGCATTGCGAAGAAGTTGCACGCCATACTTATTACTGCCAAAAAAGATGGAATTGTTGCCGACGATGTGGACTTAACCATTCGCAATGGAAGAACAGTAATACCCATTTCGTCAGCCTATAAAAGAAGAATTAAAGGATTCATTCACGATGAATCGGCTACCGGACAAACTGTTTTTATTGAACCAGAAGCTATTTTCGATATTAATAACGAAATTCGTGAGCTTGAAAATGCCGAAAGAAGAGAAATAGTTAAAATATTAACCCTTTTCACCGATTTTCTTCGCACCTACTTGTATGAGCTAAAAGAATGCTATATTTATTTAGGTTTAATCGATTTTATTCGTGCTAAAGCAAAATTTGCCATTAAAATTGAAGCATTTAAACCAGTGCTAAACAATTATCCTATTATAAACTGGCAGAAAGCCAAACATCCACTTTTGTATCTGGCTCATAAGTTACAAAACAAACAAGTGGAGTCGTTAAATATTTATTTGGACGATGATAATAGAATATTAGTTATTTCGGGTCCCAATGCAGGCGGGAAATCAGTTTGTTTGAAAACTGTTGGTTTGATTCAATATATGCTACAATGTGGCTTGTTATTGCCAATGTTAGAGTTTTCGGAAGTGGGCATCTTCGATAAATTATTTATCGATATTGGAGACCAGCAATCTATTGAAGATGATTTGAGCACTTATAGCTCGCATTTGCTTAATATGAACTATTTTATGGCAAATGCAAATAACAAAACACTCTTTCTTATTGATGAATTTGGCTCAGGCACCGAACCTCAGCTTGGTGGTGCTATAGCCGAAGTGGTGCTCGAAGAATTGAATGCAAACAATGCTTATGGAGTAATTACCACACACTATGCCAATCTTAAACTGCTTGCCGACAAAACAAAAGGTGTAATTAATGGAGCGATGTTGTTTGATTCGCAGAAAATGCAACCTCTTTATAAATTAAGCATTGGCAAACCTGGTAGTTCTTTTGCTTTTGAGATTGCCGATAAAATTGGATTTCAAAAAGATTTATTAAAGAAAGCAGCTCAAAAAGCTGGGGTGAAAATGCTCAATTATGACAAGCAACTCCAAGATATTGAAGTGCAAAAAAGCGAGTATGAGCTTAAATTGAAAGAAATGAAGCTCGCTGATGAACTGCTTGCCGAATTGATTGAAAAATATAAACATTTAACCGAAGAAGTAGAAATTAGCAAGAAAATCATTATCAATGAAGCAAAAGTAGAAGCGAAGCTTTTGCTCGATAATACCAATAAAGTAATTGAACAAACCATTAAAGAAATTAAAGAAAATCAAGCTGAAAAAGGGAAAACCAAACTTCTAAGGCAAACTATCAAGCAATTTGATGAAAAAATAACTGTTGAAAACAACCTCCCACAACCCTTAAGCAAAAAAGAAAGAAAAGAACAACTTAAAAAAGAGGCGATTACTGCTGAACTTAAAATTGAAAAACTAACTACTCCCATTTTAAAAGGAGATTCTGTTAGAATTGTTGGGCAAACTCAGATAGGAGATGTGCAATCTATAAAAGATAATTTGGTTTCGGTGCTTTTTGGTTGCGTTTCAGTGAAAGTGCCTTTATCCCAGCTCGAAAAAGTGAAAAAACCAAAACAAACTAAAACCACCGCCTCTTTCAAAAACAATACCCTTAATATCTCCGAAAAGTTTGAACAATTTAAAACCACCCTTGACCTGAGAGGCAAAAAAGCAGAAGAATCAATCAACATTCTTTCGCAATATATTGACGATGCTTTGCTATTAAACATCCACGAGCTAAACATCATCCATGGCAAAGGTGATGGCATTTTGAGGGTGGTGGTAAGAGATTTCTTGAAAAACATAAAAGAAATTGCCGAAATAAAAGACGAACATGCCGATAGAGGTGGCGCAGGAGTTACCATTGTTACCTTTAAATAAGCAAGTCTTTCATGCGAATGAGTGGATGGGTAAACAATGATTTAAAAAGGGTAAACAAGTAAACGGGTAAACGAGTTGACAGTAATTTGAAAAGAATAAACGGGTAAACGGGTGGGCAATAATTTGAAAACACCATAATTGTTCATTGTTCATTGCAAATTGTTCATTGCAAAGCTATTCCACAAAGTTTCGCAAAGTTTTGCACAAAGTTTCTCAAAGCATTTATATTTGAAAGTATTTAATAACGAGTTGCGTTCACTGATATAATTTCATTTTGAAATTTTAATGAACTGCATCGGCATTAACCATTGTAATTTATATTTTGGATTAGACCATAATTTAAATACAAATGGTATTATTCAAAAAAACATTTACTTTTGAAAAGAAATAATGAAGTTTAAAATAATTAATACTCGTTAAATAATAAATTCCACAAAAATATGAACACATTCATTAGCGACCTTTCGAAAGATGAATTTCCAATTGCTGATAAAGTATCTGGGAAAGCAATAAGACATTCCATTTTAAATGCAATTCAAAAGGAACATCCTGAGTTTACCCCCGAAAACCATTTATCCATTACCGAGCTTAATTATTATGTAGAGAAATACATTTCGGGTTATCTTACCAAACAAATTGGCGATATCACCGAGCTCGAAAAAACAGTATTGAGTTCTTTAACTGACAAATCTACTTTAACTGACAAATTAGATGGAGAAGAAAAAGAAGCTATGACTGTTGGACAAAGAATTGCCGATAAAGTTGCTTCATTTGGAGGAAGCTGGAAATTTATCATTTCTTTTGGCGTATTTCTTTTAATTTGGTTTATGCTAAATATTATTTGGCTTGCCAACAAAGGCTTTGATCCTTACCCATTTATCCTTTTAAATTTAATTTTATCGAGTTTAGCTGCATTGCAAGCACCCGTTATTATGATGAGTCAGAATCGACAAGAAGAAAAAGACAGGGAAAGAGGGAAAAAGGATTATATGGTGAATCTTAAATCTGAACTTGAAATTAGAATGCTTCACGAAAAAATTGATCACCTCATTATGCACCAACAACAAGAACTCCTTGAAATTCAGAAAGTACAAATAGAAATGATGAATGATATACTTAAGCGATTAGAAAACAACCAAAATATGTAAATTATATTAGGAAACTATTCTGGCATATAGGCTTTAGACCATTAGACAATAAGACCAGTAAAATTGGGAATTTTTTTAAGCATTTTAGGCAGTGGTTAGTTACACAAAACATATCGAATGATGCTATTATCTTACTTTACCAAAGATTTAATAGAAGCAGGTTGCGATGAGGCAGGCAGAGGATGTTTGGCAGGTCCTGTTTTTGCTGCTGCGGTTATTTTACCTAAGGACTATGAAAACAAATTTCTTAATGATTCAAAAAAACTAAGCGATAAACAACGCAGAACACTTCGCCCAATTATAGAGAAAGATGCCATTGCTTGGGCAGTTGCTACTATTGACAATGAAGAGATTGACCAAATAAATATTTTAAATGCTTCCATAAAAGCCATGCAGCAAGCAGTTTCGCAATTAACTACCAAACCTCAATTATTATTAATTGACGGCAATCGTTTTAAAAAGTATAAGGATATTCCTCATCAATGCATTATAAGAGGAGATTCTATTTATCTTTCTATTGCTGCAGCTTCTATATTAGCAAAAACCTATAGAGATGATTTTATGATAAGCATACATAAACAATATCCTGATTACAATTGGGCACAAAACAAAGGTTATCCAACAAAAGCCCATCGATTAGCTATTCAGAAAATTGGTATTTGCCCGTTTCATAGAAAAACATTCAATATATCCCAACAATTAGCATTGTTTTAAAGAAAAAACACTCATTTGTCAAATAATCATTTTAATATTTAATCTATATTGTTTAATTTTGGCATTTAAGAGATTAAACATATAGTTGATACGCTAAAATAATTACTAATTTTAATGAAAATTAAGTTTAACAAATCTGTTGTCATTAAAATATTTATTATTGTCCTATCCATCATTGGATTTATTTTTATTTCTATTTGGGCTTATCGCCAATACAAAGAGTTTAAAGAACCGCTTCTACCTGCCATCAATGCCATACCTGACAATACTGTTTTTTTTGTAGAAATAAAAAACTATAATGAACTTTGGAGTAAGCTCAATCAACCTTATTCTATTTGGAAAAAACTCACAGAAATACCTTCGTTCAATCAAATCAATAAACAAATTGTTTTTCTAGATTCTTTGATTAAAACAAATCCGGAAATTAATAATATACTTAATTCGCAGCCTGTTTTAATGGCAATAACATTTAACAGCATTAATGAATTCAATACTATATTTTTGGTAAACTATTCTAAAAAACAACAAACTAAGACAATCATACAGTTTATTGGCAATTTTAAACAAAATGACTACCAAATAAATGATTTAACTAAAGATGAAATTCCCTTATTCAAATTAGCAACAAAAAAAACAAACAAAGCTATTTATTACAGCTTATTTAAAGGCGTTTTTATTGTAGGACAAAGCAAAAGTGAAGTTCTTGCATCTGTTTTAAAATTAAATAGCAATGAACCACTTACCAAAAAGGAAGCTTACAATAAAATATATAATACGGCAGGGAAAAATGTGGAAGCTAATTT
The DNA here is from genome assembly GCA_001872995.1 of Bacteroidetes bacterium CG2_30_32_10. GTDB lineage: Bacteria > Bacteroidota > Bacteroidia > Bacteroidales > CG2-30-32-10 > CG2-30-32-10. The sequence continues at coordinate 39,255 of MNXO01000053.1, forward strand.
TTATTTAAACCTACAATTTGCTCAAATACTTCTAAAAAATTTATTGAATAAAGAATATTCATTGTTAACACAACTAAAAACCATCAACAATGGATGGATGACTTTAGATATAAAGATGAAAGAAAATATTTTTCTTTTAAATGGGTTTACAAACAACACAGATACTGTTGCTAACATATTAAACCTATTTAAAAACGAAGAGCCTCAAACAATAAATGTTACCAATATACTACCAGATAATACTTCTATGTATTTATTATTTGGATACAAAGATTTTAGTAAATTCGGTACAAGTTTAACAGGTTTAAACAATAATAAAATCAACGAAAGTAAAGTTAATAATATAAATAAGCATTTTGATATAGAAATAGAAAAGTACTTTAAATATTGGATTGGCAAAGAAATCGTTATGTTTTCTACTCATAATGTCAACAAGGACGATGAAATTTTTAATTATTTAGCCATAAATACCATTGATAAAAATATAACATCAGAGAAATTAGATGAACTTGCCGAAAAAACTACTGATAAATCAAATTTAAATATTGAAAGTGCTATTTATAAAGGATATAAAATCAATTTTGTTAATATTCCTGATTTATTGCCCCTGTTTTTTGGTTTTATGGCTGATAATATCAAACAAAATTACTTTACCATCATAGATAGCTACGTAGTGTTTGGCAACTCAACCGAAGCACTTCAACAGCTCATCAATAAATCATTATTGCGACAAACATTAATTAAGAACACTACTTATAATTCATTTGCAGAAAACATATCAGACAAAGCATCCATTTATCTATATGTTAATGTTCCTAAATATCTGATCCAATTATCTAACATTGTAAATCCAAAATATAGAGCTACCATTGAACACAACTATAAAATATTTGAGCAATTTCAATCCTTCGCTTTACAGATAACTCCAGAAAATAATCTTTATTACAATACAATTTGCATAGACTATAAGACTATTTCATTAAATAAACCCACAAATATACTTTGGCAATTAGATTTAGATACAACAATTAACAGCAAACCCATTGTAGTAAAAAACTTTTCCAATAAATCGAACGAAATACTTATATCCGATGCTGCTAACAAATTATATTTGATTGATAAAAATGGGAAAATACTTTGGAAAAGAGCAATTAACGAGAGGATTATGAGCAATATATATCAAATAGATTTTTATCGAAATGGCAAACTCCAATTTCTATTTAATACTGAAAACCATATATACCTAATAGACCATAATGCAAAGGATGTTGAAGATTTTCCAATTAAATTGAAATCCAAAGCAACAAACGGAATGCTGGCGGTTTATTATCCTGACCTTTCGGATTATAGAATATATCTGGCATGCGAAAATAAAAAAATAATTTGCCTTTCAAAAAGTGCCTCTTTAGTGGATGGATGGCAATTTAAAAATACAGAAAACATTGTTAGCAAGCCTATACAACATTTTATTATTAATAATTCAGATTACCTTACAATAACTGATAACATCGGAAAGATATATATTATTGACAGAAAAGGCATATCAAAAATTGAACTTAACAAAAGCACTGTTATTTCAGATAAAAACAATATTATATTAAGTAGAACCAATAACAATAAAGAAACGTCATTGGTGTTTACTAACAAAATAGGTGAAATCATTTCTATTCAAATTCCTAATGGCAAGGTAACTACCTTAAAAATTGACGAGTTTTCTCCAAACCATTACTTTTTATACGCTGATATCAATAACGATAAAAAGAAAGAGTACCTATTTGTTGACAATACCAAGCTCAAAATTTATAATTGGGCTCAAAAACTAATATATAATTATCAATTTATTAATCCAATTACTTCAATTCCTTTGTTGATTGACCAGAATGAACAATTACTTAAATTTGGAATCACTGACAATAAAACCTCGCAATTATTATTATTTTCATACTCAAATAGTACATTTAATCTAAAAGAAACATTACCTTGTTCAAATTTCTTTACAACAACTTTACTTATAGACAACAACCAATTAAATATTATTACAATATCTGATAAAACAATCTACAATTATGCTGATTAATAATCATCAAATAATTAATAATTCATTTATTCTAAAAAAAGTATTTTTTATCTTTTGAAATTAAAAAATTAACTATATTTTTGATAATTATTTT
>MNXO01000056.1 GCA_001872995.1 Bacteroidetes bacterium CG2_30_32_10
TTGTGTTGTATGTACCAGTAATGTGAAGATTAAATGGAATATTAGTTTGGTCAGCAACATTATTAGCAATAGTAATACCAAAAGCATTGTTAATTAACTTAGTAGTACCTGCATTTATCGTTCCATAATTTTGGGTATTGTCATTAATGGTAACAAAAGTATTAACAGTAGAAAGAGTAGCAATCACATTACTTGCATTGTAAGGATTGTTAGCAACATTTTCTAATGTAACGTTTAATCCAATAGAAGTATTAAAGTTAGGTGCTGCTGAAGTAGTAAAGGTATTAAGAACAATATAAGGAGAAGTTCCAGCAATAACACCAACTACAGAACGATACCTGTAATAATTTTGTTTTGTAACAGTAACAATAATTTGAGTAGGTGGTACTTGAGCAGGAATAGTAATAGCTTGAGCAGAACCTGTTCCTGTAGCGGTTCCTAATATAACTCCATTTGCAGTTAATGCAATGAAAGAACCAGCATCAGCAGTTATATTAAAAACAGTAGCTCCAGCAACAATAGTTGATGCGTGAGAAACAGTTAAGTTTATAGGAACTTCCGAATACATCCATTGGAAAGCATCTCCATGCATGTGGAATAATTCATAAGTAACAGCCTTGTTACTTGTATTATAGGGCCAGCTTGATTGATATAAGAAGTATTTACCACCTGCATTACCAAATGCGGGTCTCAAATCACGATTAGCTGGTGTAGTACCATAAGCAGGCATAAAATTAGGCCACATATTGTCATACATACCCCAAATATAGGTATCGTTAACAAAAGAATAAGAGACTTCGGCAGCAGCAACTAAACCAAGAGCGCCAGAATTTTGCCCACTATAAGTCCAACGATGAAATTTTTCGGTAAAACATTCTGTAGGGCAACCGCTTGGGTTATGATAAGCTCCAGTTTCACAATTAATAGAAAAAATAAAAGCTAGCTTATTATTTACATTGTTTAAACTATTAATATTTGTATTAGTGAAAGCAGGCTCACCCCAACCATCGTAGCCACCGTGGTCTCTATGTTGTAACATAAAAGTACCATTATTTAAAGCAGTAACAACATTAGCAGCAGTGCCACCGCTAAAACCGCCCAATGTACCAGGAGCAGCAGGAATATAGTTTAAGCCACTAGGACCAAAATAATTAACTACAGTAGAAGTATTGGTAGCAGTTGACCAATTGCCGGCGCCAGGAACATTATTACCAGTATTACTTGCAGGAGAGCCTAATGCATTAATTCGTGTAGGCGTTTTTCCAAGAACATTTCTCATAAAACCTCCAACTACTTCGGAACCAATTTGGAACCAACGGTTGTCTTGCCAACCCAAAGCAGTAATAGGATGGCTGTAAAAATTAGCATCCGATGGCGGGTTGCGTTCGTAGCTTAAGAATTTGGTAATCATTACCTGAAGTTGAGTAGCATTGTTTGCAGTAATACGTGAAAAAACAATATCAGGTAATTCATCACTACCTGTAACATCAGCATAATAATTATCGCAAGCAAATTCTGGATAACCAGAATCTGGGTATAATTTAGCAGTAATAGTGCTTGCAGTATTTGAACCATAATCGCCTAATAAAAGACAAGCAACTGGTTTTGGAGTCCAAGTATTATAGGCATTATCAACATAAGTTTTAATGCCAGCATAAGTTCCTCCATTTGGAATATCTTGTAATTTAACAATTTCGGTAAGAATACCTTGCTCTGTTCTAAATTTCTTAATAGAATCAGCCCATTGTGAAAATTCAGGATTGTTAGGAATAATAATTAAATATTCGCAACCAGTAGGTTCAGTTGTATTCCATTCTTGTACTCTTTTGTCATAGTCAATTTTTGGTAATTGAGCGTAATTAATAATAGCATCTTCTAAAATTGGGTCAAACCAACGGCTTCTGAAAGCATCATTACCAAAATGACCATTACCACCTTCAAAAGTAACGCTAACTTTAATGTCTCTATAAACTATAAGTTCTTTGGTTACAGGATTGTATTGAAAAGGAGTAATACCAAGAGTAACAACATCAACGCCTCTAATCACTGAAGGTTGAGACATAATAACTGGTTGAGCGGGATAGAAAGCATTTTTTGCATAAACTTCCTTGTTTTTTTCATATTTTAAGGTTTCTTTGTAGCTTTCGTGAGGTATTACAAAAGCAGGAGCCATATTAACATTTTGTATTGTTTCAGTACGATAAGAAACAACTTTTAAAATAGGTTTGGAACCTTGTGGAATGGCAATAAATCTACCATTTCCTGGCAAATCAGGATAACCTGCATCATTTGGCAAAAAACTACCAAACAATTGGATGTTTTGCATCACTTCTCCATCAATAACGCTATTTGTCATAGAGAAATTATTGATAGAAAAGTTTAAATTAACGCCTGTTGTGGATTTAGATTCAATAGAGAATCCTTCTTTACCCCAACTGTCATTATAATTGAATTTTTTGTCTTGTGCATTCAATTGAAACACAGCAAACACAGCAACTACTACTAATAGAAGCCTGTTTGTAAATTGCGTAATTTTGTTTTTCATAAAACTTAAATTAATAAAAATTTTTAGATTAATAATAAATTGATTTACAAATAACAGTGCAAGATACGAAATATTTATTTTATTACAAAAAATATTTATAAAAATGAAACATACACCTTTGTAAATAAAAAACAAGGAAGTAAAACGCTTCCTTTTTTTTAAATTTAATAGGCTATTGTTGTATTAACACTTTTTTAGTAAATAATTTCCCTTTTGATTCAATTAATAAAAAGTAGCAACCAGCATTTAATTGACTAACATCAATTGTTTTAATTGAGGTGTTAATATTATTTTCTTGATATACCGTGTTTCCCATTAGTGATAAAAGTTTCAAATTATAATTGCTCGAATTAAAAACAATTGATAGTTCATTCTTTGCAGGGTTTGGATAGCAACTAATTACATCATCTATAATTTTTTCTTCTATTGAACCAGGCCTAGTTGGTGGAAGAATGATATAGTCGATCCAAGCACAATCGCTGCCATTACTAACAGAACCATCTTTAAAATATTGCCATCGCAAGTTATGATTACCAATATTAATTGGATATTTAACAAAAGACCAAACATCTGTGGTGCCTGACCATTGTGCAATTTGAACATTATCAATAAAAAAAATTAATTTATCAAAAGTACTTTCTGAAGATACTTTTTTATAGAAACTAATGCTATCATTTATTTCAAGATCGCGATTAATTTCAAGATTTGTAACTTGACTATGAGTAATTAAACCAGATTTTGCACAATAAGAACCTTCATATTGAGCTCCACCACTAACTAATGTCCAGTCTGCTCCACCATTAGTGCCATGGTATAATACCCAAGGAAATTTGGTAAATGTATTGGTTTTCCAATCTTCTACGATAAGACCAACAGAAAATGATAAAATATTGGAAGTTGTGTAACTACCGGAGTTAGCTGAAATGTTTTGGTTAATAACAAAACTATAGCCTAATGGAGTGTTGTTTGCAGTATTTAAGGTAAAACTAGCTTGAGCAGTGGCATCAGGTGCAATGTTGCCATAATTTAAAGTTGAATTACCAAGTGTTATATAAGGACTTGATACAGATAATGTTCCACTTGTAGTATTTGAGACAATATCTCCATTATTTTTTACATTTACTGTAATAGTAGCAGTTTCATCAGGGTCGAGTCTCCCATTATTATTACCTAAGGGAAGTGGATCGCTAATGGTATAATTAACCAATGTGAGATATACACCAGAAGCATGCGGAAGTGCTTCAATGGCATCTAAATCGAACCCAATGTCAGCACCAGTTTGAGATCCATCGCCATCATCCACAATTTTAATAAATTGAGCACTTGAAATTTTATTTTCAAAATCAAATTCTGTAGTACCTGTGCCTGTACCAATGAAAGTCCAAGGTCCATAAAGCGTTGGACCTGCATAACAGGAAAAACCTTCGGGAGAGGCATCTCCTTCATACACTTTAATGTCACTTCCTTGCCTATCTAATATTGGAGTTTGCATATCAAGCACAATCCAACCAGCTTTGCCTAAAGAATAATTTATATTATTGGCTGCACCAATTACCGCAGGCGTATAGCCCTCGTCAGAAAAATTGTTACCAGGAATTTGGCAACCCACTACTCTATACACAAATTGACCAGATGAAGGTTGCAATTGAACATTGGTTATAGTTGATGCAAGGTTATTAACAAGTACATTATTGATCGTTTGAGTTAGGTACCCATTTGCAACTACTTTTAAAGTATAAGTTCCAGCAGTTAAATACTTATGATAATCGCCAACAACAGGATCAGTAAAACAAGGGAAAAAACTATTAACAAAAATAACAGCAGGTATAGGTTGTCCACTTACTGCATCGGTAACAACACCTTCTAAACCATAACCCGCATATTCAATCATTTTTAGCATGGAAGGTTTGTTGTAATTATAATACATTGCAATTTGATTTGCGGGAGGTTGTTTTAGACTAGATATTTCCATAGACCAAGTAACAGAGCCCATACAACCATAATTGCCATCTTTTGTGCTGCCATTAATGGCATACATACCTGTATAACCAGGAGAATAAGGAATATTAGTGTAACCAGAATTGGATGCATAAACCCCTGCTAGTTGATTGATATGATTGTTATCAGGGCATAATTCTGGTCTATAACTCCAAGGATAAGAAATATACTCTATTCCACTGTGATATGAAGTGTGCACAACAAATTGGTTGGTGTACATACAGCTATACAACGCTTTAGTTTCTGGTTGAGAAATAGGTGCACCAGTAGTACATTCGTTATTCCACATATAATAGTAGTTTCTATTGCAATCAATTCCATTGGCGTTGTAACGAGACATAGAGCCGGTTCTTCCATCAGGATTTACCATATAATAGAGCCAAATCTCTCTTGAATTAATTAGATTGGTGTAAGTAGGGTTTGTACCATATCCTTTACATAGTTCTCTTGCTAAAAGCATTACATTTTGAGGACCCCCAATTTCGTCGCCATGAATACCAGCGTCAAACATTACTTCGGATTCATTTTCATCGGTAGTAACATTATCGCTAATCTTTAATGCGCATAATTGCAAGCCACCGGCTGAGGTGCCAAAAGAAATTTTATTGCAAATAGAAGGGAAATTAGTTTTTAAACTATCCGCTAAATCTACTATCTGTTGATAGGTGAAATAGCCGGAGGGCACATCAGAATTCCAAAAATCTTTATAATATTCATTTAAATCTTCTTTTAACACTTGGTATTTAAGTGGTAGTGTTTTAAGAAGTTCAAATTCTTTAGGGATAACATATATTAGCGCATAACCAGTATTGTAAATATCTCCATTTAACTTTAGTTTCGCTAAAATTTGGGCATCATATTCGTTATTAATAAAAACTTTTACTTCCATTTCTTTATCTCGCCATTTACCCATTTGAGCATTTAGCGACAATGAAAGAAATAAAACCGTTATCAATGTATAGAAAATTTTCATAATTTGTTAAATTAATTGAATGAATAATATGAATACAAAATATAATATAATTGATTATGTTTGTTTTAGAGGAAATCATTAAAATAAGTTTCGATTTTTCTGAATAAATGAACGCGATCAACACCACTTACGTTGTGTTCGTGCCCAGGATAAACAAAATAGTCCACTTGCTTTCCTTCGTCAATACATTTTTTAATAAAAGTTAGACTATGTTGCCAAACCACAGTATTGTCTACTGTGCCGTGTATGATCATTAATTTTCCTTGCAAATTTTTAACTTGATTAAGCAAACTTGCATTTTCATAGCCTTTAGGATTTTCATCGGGCGTGTCCATATAGCGTTCGCCATACATTATCTCGTAATATTTCCAATCAATTACAGGACCACCGGCTGTTGCAACTTTAAATATTTCTGGATATTTTAATTTTAAAGATATAGTCATAAAGCCACCATAGCTCCAGCCATCTACACCAATACGAGTGGAATCTACATATTTCAATTTCTTCAAATAATTAACTCCTTTCATCTGGTCTGCCACTTCTAATACTCCTAAATTTCGATGAATACAACTTTCAAATTCAAACCCCCTATTGGCAGAGCCCCTATTATCTAATGTAAAAATTAGATATCCTTTTTCTGCTAAATAATTTAGAAACAAGCCTGCACCACCAAGCCACGAATCTGTAATTAGTTGTGCGTGTGGACCACCGTAAACATAAACAATAACAGGATATTTTTTGGTAGAATCGAAGTCAATAGGCTTTATCATTCGGCAATACAAGTCAATATTATCATTTCCTTTGATAGTAAAGATAGTAGTGTTGCCTAATTTGTAGTCTGCTAAAGGATTTTTATTTTCTAAAAGCACTTGCAAGGCTTTTCCTTTATTATCAATTAAATCAATTTCCCTAGACACGGTTGTGTTGCTATATTTATCAAGAATATATTTGCCATCAACACTTATTTTAACATCGTGAGTGCCTTTAGAAGTGGTAATTTTAGAAATAACATTTGTTTTCAAGTCAACTGAGTAAAGTTGATTTTCAAGTGGGCTTTGTTGGGTAGAAGTGTAAAAAACTTTTGTTTCTTTCTCATCAAAACCGAGCAATTCAGTAACTACCCAATTGCCTTTAGTGAGTTGTTTGAGCATTTTGCCTGACATATCATATAAGTAAAGATGGGTAAAACCATCTCTTTGACTCATCCAAATAAATTGATTGGGTTTGTTTTTTAAGAAATAAAGCCCATGCAATGGCTCCACATACCTATCATTCTTTTCTTCAAAGAGTGTTTTAATAAATTCTCCGCTAGAAGCATCGTATTGATTAAGTTTCATGTAGTTCTGTGCTCTGTTAAGAACAGCAATAAAGATAAATTGTTCATCAGGACTCCAGCTAATATTTGTTAAATATTGTTCTTTGGGTTCTCCAGTTTTTAGATAAATTGTTTTTTTAGTAATTGTGTTATAAACACCAACAGTAACGTGATGGCTGGTCATCCCTGCCATAGGATATTTAATGTTATTTAAAGAAGCAATGCGGGTTTCAATATCAACCAATGGATAATCGGTAACCATAGTTTGATCCATACGATAAAAAGCAAGCAAATTTCCTTTTGGAGACCAGAAAGTGCCTTTTTCAATGCCAAATTCGTTGCGATGCACCGATTGTCCACATACAATATCTTTATTAGTTTCTTTTGTAACTTGGGTAATTTGGTTTTTAGAGGCTACATAAACATTGTTTTCGATAGTAAAGGCAATATTAAAATTAATATTTTCAACATCCATATTTTCATAATTCTCCTCCATTTTATTGAGGCTCTTTGCTTGTTTAGTAGAAATATCAAAAAGTAACAATTGATTTTCAGCAATAAAAATAAAAGAAGTGCCATTAATCCAGGTAATAATAGGAAATTTTTTAAGTGTTTTTACATTTAAAAACAGCAAGCCTTTATTTAAATCAGCAAGTCTAAGAATAGTATCTTTAACACTCTTATTAGAACTAACCGAAACAATAGCATTATTTTCTACAAAAGCATAATTGTTGGTATTTCCCATCCAATTTAATTGCGAAAGCGAAGCAGGATAGACTTTAGGATTAGTCAAATATCCTCAAGCTTGATTAGTTTTGTTTGAGCACTACCTATGAAAGTTAAAAACAAGAAAATAGCAGAAATAGATAATTTAAAGTAGTTTTTCATATTCAAAATTTGATTTTTTATTGATAGATAAGTTTTATTAAAAGACAAAAATTATTTGTTAATTTAAACAAATTTAGCATATTATGAATTTCAAAAATAAAAAAAATAATTAATAATCCATCGATTTAAAAATATTAAAATTATTTTCCCTTTTTATTGGCATCCCAAAGTATATTTTTTTTATGAACTGGCTTGTTTTTTCTTGCTTTGCTAATACTTGCGTTAAGTTCAAAGCCTATTAACAATATAAGAAAATTAAAATATAGCCACATAAGCAAAATAATAAGGGTTCCAATTGAACCATATAAAGCATTATACTTAGAAAAACTATTAATGTAATAATTGAAGCCTAAAGATGTTGCGATTATTAATAGCGTTGCAAGCGTAGAGCCCGCAGATATAAAGCGAAATCTGACTTTTTTGGCAGGAGCCATAAAATAAAGTAAGGAAATAGAGAAAAAGCATAAGGCTACTAGAATAATCCAATTGATAAACTTGAAAAGGAATAATATAAAATGGCTTTTAACAATCCCGTGACTGAGCAAATATTTTAATGATGATTGTTCAAAAATAATAAGCCCAATAGAAATAATTATCATTAAAGAGATGACTAAAACTAAAAAGACAGAAACAATTCTTTGCTTTACTGCACTACGAGACTCAATGGCATGATAGGTTTGATTAAAAGCCTCGATAATAGAGAAAACACTATTAGTTGAAAAATATAAGGTCATTATGAAACCAATTGATAAGACACCACCGTGTTGATGCTTAATAATATCTTCAATGGTACTCTTGGTGGCTTCAAATGTTTTATCTGGAAAAATATGTTGCATCAATTCCATCAACGTATCTTGAAATCCATGAATAGGAATATAGGGTATAAGTGTAAAAAAGAATATGATTCCAGGGAATAAAGCTAAGAAAAATTTAAATGCCAAAGATGAAGCCCTTGTTGTTATAGCTCCTTTTTGAATTCCTTTAAAAAAAAACGTTGCTACATCGTACAATGGTAATTTGTCAAATCCAGGGAGAACTATTTTCTTTGATAAAAATATAATCCATCGAATTATCCATAGCTCCTTAATCCAATATAAAATTTTATTCTTCATAATTAACCTTTATTATGGAGCTTAAAGCAAATATCCCAAATTACAATACCAACAGAAACAGCTATATTTAAAGAATGTTTAGTGCCATATTGAGGAATTTCAATACATCCATCCACATTGTTAATAATTTCTGCATCTACACCATTGATTTCATTACCAAAAACAAAAGCAATTTTTTTTTCTGTGGATGGATTAAATTTATCTAACATCATGCTTTCATCCACTTGTTCAATAGCAAAAACAGCATAATTGTCATTTTTAAGAGCTTCAATTGCCTTATCAGTAGATTCAAAGTAAAGCCAACTAACCGATTCAGTTGCTCCTAAAGCTGTTTTATGAATTTCCTTATTGGGAGGCGTGGCAGTGATGCCACATAAATAAATAGCTTCAATTAAAAATGCATCAGCAGTTCTAAAAACAGATCCAATATTATTCATACTCCTAATATTATCGAGCACAATAATAATAGGGTTTTTGACTGAACTTTTAAAATCGACTACATCCATACGATTCAATTCGCAGTTTTTTAATTTTCGCATTCTTTTAACTTCAAAAGCATATTAATATTTACAAAAATATCAAACAAAAATGAAACATCCCGGGTATTTTTTTAATTTTGTTTTTGAAATGAATATAAAAATACGCTCTTGACAGAAAAACGAGAAAATACAATTGTTGAAACGCCATTAATGAAGCAATATAATGTCATTAAAGCAAAATATCCAGATGCTTTATTGCTTTTTAGAGTAGGCGATTTTTATGAAACTTTTGGCGAAGATGCCATTAAAACATCAAGCATTTTAGGCATCGTCCTCACTAGAAGAGCCAATGGTGCCGCATCTTATGTTGAATTAGCAGGATTTCCTTATCATGCCATAGATACTTATTTGCCAAAATTAGTCAGAGCAGGTTTAAGAGTTGCAATTTGCGACCAATTAGAAGACCCAAAACTTACTAAAAAGATTGTAAAAAGAGGCGTTACAGAATTAGTAACGCCGGGAGTAGCTTATAATGACAAAGTTTTAGATTATAAATCTAATAATTTTTTAGCTGCTGTTCATTTCGAAAAAAAATTATCTGGTGTTTCATTCCTCGATGTATCAACGGGTGAATTTTTTGTTGCACAAGGAAATACTGAATATATTGATAAATTATTGCAAGGATTTCGTCCAAGTGAAGTGATTGTTCAGAAAAATAAAATGAGAGAATTTCAAGATACCTTTGGTGCTAAGTTTTATATTAACACGTTTGAAGATTGGGTGTTTACCAAAGATTTTACTTACGATTTACTACTTAAGCATTTTAAAACAACTTCTCTCAAAGGTTTTGGTGTTGATGATTTAGATTATGGTATTATTGCTGCTGGGGCTGCACTGCATTATCTTGCCGAAACTCAACACGACAAAGTTCAACATATTTGCAAAATTACCAGAATTGAAGAAGAACAATATGTTTGGCTCGATAAATTTACTATTAGAAACTTAGAACTGCTCTATACCAATAATGAAAACGCAAAAACATTGCTAGACGTTATTGACCATACTATTTCTCCGATGGGAGCAAGATTATTAAAGAGATGGATTACATTGCCACTGAAAAACAAACAATTGATAGAAGAAAGACTCGATATTGTTCAATATTTTATTGAGAATGCTGATTTCTATAATCTTATTGTAGAACAAACCAAACAAATTGGAGACATTGAACGATTAATTTCAAAAGTATCGATTGGAAAAATTACTCCTCGCGAACTAATTCAATTGAAAAGGGCACTTTACGCCATCGAAACCATTAAAAATATTTGTAAAGAAACCAATAATATTGCTTTTCAGAAAATAGCAGAGCAATTAAATCCTTGTTTGCTTGTAAGAGATAGAATTGAAAAAGAAATTAATCCGGATGCCCCAGTTTTATTGAATAAGGGAAATGTTATTTTAAGTGGCATATCCCCAGAACTCGATGAAATTAGAGAAATAGCTTATTCGGGTAAAGATTTTTTATTAGGAATTCAACAAAGAGAATCCGAAAAAACAGGAATCACTTCACTAAAAATTGCTTATAACAATATTTTTGGCTATTATATTGAAGTTACCAATACCCACAAGGACAAAGTACCATCTGAATGGCACAGAAAACAAACACTTACTAACTGCGAACGATACATCACCGATGAACTAAAAGTATATGAGGAGAAAATTCTTGGTGCTGAAGAAAATATTTTAACCCTCGAAGCTAAAATATATAATGAACTTATTATTGCATTGATTGATTATATTCAACCCATACAATTAAACGCTTCTTTGATTGCCCGATTAGATTGTTTATTGTCTTTCGCAGCTAATGCAAAGAAAAACAATTATTCTCGCCCAGAAATTAATGAAAGCCTGGTATTAGATATTATAAACGGTAGACATCCAGTTATTGAGCAACAACTCCCTTTGGGAGAACCATATATAGGAAATGATATATACTTAGACACCGAAAAGCAACAAATAGCAATCATTACAGGACCAAATATGTCTGGTAAATCTGCTTTGCTGAGACAAACAGCTTTAATAGTTCTAATGGCACAGATGGGAAGTTTTGTTTCTGCTCAACAAGCAAACATTGGATTGGTAGATAAAATATTTACCCGTGTAGGTGCTTCCGACAATATTACTTCAGGTGAATCTACTTTTATGGTTGAAATGAACGAAACAGCAAGCATTTTGAATAATATTTCTGAAAGAAGTCTCATTTTACTTGATGAAATTGGAAGAGGCACCAGTACTTACGACGGCATTTCTATTGCTTGGTCAATTGCTGAGTATATTCATGAGCATATACAATGCAAAGCAAAAACACTTTTTGCCACCCATTACCACGAACTGAATGATATGGCTGCAGCTATGCCACGAATTAAGAATTTTAATGTTTCTATCAAAGAAATTGGGAACAAAGTTCTATTTTTAAGAAAATTAGTGCCTGGTGGAAGTGAGCATAGTTTTGGAATTCACGTTGCAAGAATGGCTGGAATGCCTACAGAAGTTGTTAAACGTGCCGAAGAAATACTTGCTCAACTCGAACAGTCGCACAATAATTCAAATCTTACAGATAAGACTAAAGAAATAGCTAAGAAAACTTCAAAAGAAAATAACTTACAATTGAGTTTTATTCAATTAGATGACCCTTTGCTTGAACAAATAAAACAAGACCTATTAAAAATAGACATCAATACCCTTACCCCTATCGAAGCACTGATGAAACTGAATGAGATTAAGCAAATTTTGAAGAAGAACAAGTGAGTGTATTGATGTATTTTACAAAGGTTCTACCTTTTAAAAAGGGAGAACCTTTATGAAGAAAAAATTTTTTAAGTAATTAAATTATTGAATCATTATTTTTTCTGTTGTCATTTTTTGTCCAATATAAATTTTGGCAAAATAAATTCCTTTTGTTTTATCAGATAAATCGATATCAAATTTCTGATTTGTACTAATAGATTGATAAACTTTTTCTCCAAGTAAGTTGTATATTTCAACAAATCCTTTTTCTTCAGAAAGAATGATGGTAAAATGTCCATTATTAGGATTAGGAAAAACTAAAGCAGAAATTTGTTCAGCGATTTCATTTATAGCTAATATAGGGCACATACCACTTATATGCACAGGAATATTGCTATTGGTGTTATTTCCATTGCCAAGTTCTCCGTATAAATTGCCTCCCCATGTCCAAGCGGTACTGTCATTTTTTCTAGCAAAAGAATGCCCTTCTCCAGCTGCAATAGTAGTGATACCCGTAAGCGTATTAACAGAAACAGGAACAGTGCTATTGGTGTTATTTCCATTGCCAAGCTGACCATTGTTGTTTCTACCCCAAGCCAAAACAGTACCATCATTTTTCAATACGAAAGAATGCCAAGCCCCTCCAGCAATAGCAGTAATGCCAGTAATAGAACTTACAGTAACTGGAATATTGCTGTTAGCATAAGTTCCATTTCCTAGTTGACCATTGTCATTTTTTCCCCAAGCCCAAACAGTGCCATCATTTTTTAGTGCTAAAGAATGGAAAAACCCACCTGAAATGCTGATTATATTTGTTAGCAAATTTACTTGAACAGGAACATTGCTATCGGTGTTAGTTCCATTGCCAAGTGCACCATCGCTATTATTTCCCCATGCCCATACAGTGCCATCGTTTTTTAAAGCTAAAGAAAAATTTGTTCCTGCAGCAATAGCAATGATGCCTGTGAGCGAATTAACAGGAACTGGAATATTGCTACTAATATTTGTTCCGTTTCCAAGGGCTCCTTCACCATTAAATCCCCAAGCCCAAACAGTACCATCATTTTTTAGTGCAAGGGAATGATATCTTCCACCTGCAATGGCAGTGATACCCGTAAGAGGGTTAACAGAAACTGGAACATTGCTACTGGTGTTATTACCATTGCCAAGTGCTCCATTGCTATTGTCTCCCCAAGCCCAAACAGTACCATCATATTTCAATGCAAGCGAGTGCCTGTCACCACAAGCAACAGCAACAATTCCGCTTATATTACTTACAGAAACGGAGACATTGCTGTTGGTGTTAGTTCCATTGCCAAGTTGACCATTTGTGTTGTACCCCCACGACTGTACTGTGTTATTAATGCAAACTGCAAGAGTAAATTCCCTCCCGCATGCAATGGTTTGAGCATTAATAATGTTGCTCAAGCAAAAAATACCGAGCAATGCGATAATGTAAATTATTTTTTTTATTTTGTAAATTTTAATAAATATTTGGTTATTACAAAGGTAATATAAAATA
>MNXO01000165.1 GCA_001872995.1 Bacteroidetes bacterium CG2_30_32_10
TATACAACCAGTTGATAAAGCCATTTTAGAAAAAGAGCTTAATAAAAATGTGTATGTCAGAAAAACGAACTATGGCAATAACCAAATTTTTATTGTTACACATCATAATTCTCCAAATGTTGTCAGGGAAATTGGTAGATTAAGAGAAGTTACATTCAGAGATGCTGGTGCTGGCACAGGAAAAGAAATTGATTTAGATGAATTTGACCTAAATGAAAATCCTTATAAACAACTTATTGTTTGGAATCCTAGAGATAGGGAGATAATTGGTGGTTATCGTTATATAGAACTTGCAGCTGTTAAAAGAAAATCAGATGGAAATTTTGATTTAGCCACTTCAGAATTATTTCATTTTTCTGAAAAATTTATAAACGAGTTTATGCCTTATACCATTGAACTTGGAAGGTCATTTGTTTATACTCCCTATCAACCATCTTCAAAAAACAGAAAAGGATTGTTTTCACTTGATAATATTTGGGATGGTTTAGGAGTGCTTGTGGTTGACAATCCTAATCTTAAATATTATTTTGGGAAAGTAACAATGTATAGGAGTTTCAACATTAAGGCACGAGACCTCATTTTGTTTTTTATGCACAAGCACTTTCCAGATAACGAACGCCTTGTTTACCCAATAGAAAGCTTACCAATTACAACTAAAGAGGCAGAACTGCAATCAATACTTACTTCTTCAGATTATAAAACAGATTATAAAATACTTTCGCACAAAGTTAGAGCACTTGGAGAAAATATTCCTCCTCTTATTAATTCTTATATGAACATTTCACCAACAATGAGAACATTTGGCACTTCCCCAAACCCAGGATTTGGAGAAGTAGAAGAAACGGGTATTTTAGTAAACGTTGCCGATATTTACCCTTCTAAAAAAGAAAGACATATTGTTAGTTATCTGAATGAAAAAAACGAAAGATAAGCTTTTTTTAAAAATTTCTAATTCTAATTAAGCAATTTCCAAAGTAAATCCTTAAGTTCTATCAAGCCTTTTTGCGTTTTAGATGAAATAAAAACATAAGGCAAATTAGGTAGTTCCTTCTCTATTTCAAAAATAAGCTCATCATCTGCAAGGTCTGATTTTGTAATTGCCAATACTCTTGTTTTATCAAGTAATTCTGGATTATACTGTTTGAGCTCATTTAATAATACTTGATATTCTTTAGTTATACTATCTGTATCAACAGGTATCATAAATAACAAAAGTGAATTTCGTTCAATATGTTTAAGAAATCTCGTTCCTAAACCCTTTCCTAGATGAGCTCCTTCAATTATTCCAGGTATGTCAGCCATTACAAATGATTTAAAATCTCTATAAGAAACAATGCCAAGATTAGGGACTAACGTTGTAAATGGGTAATTTGCAATTTCTGGTTTTGCAGCAGATAAAACAGATAAAAGAGTTGATTTGCCTGCATTTGGAAAACCAACCAAACCAACATCAGCCAATACTTTTAATTCTAAAATAATCCATTCTTCTTTTCCTGGTTCTCCTGGTTGAGAATATCTTGGTGTTTGATTGGTTGCTGATTTAAAATGGTTGTTTCCCTGACCACCTCTTCCTCCTGGAAGTAATATTTTTGTTTCTTCGTTATCTGTAATTTCGCATAAAATTTCTCCTGAAGTTGGATATCTTGCAATAGTTCCTAGTGGTACTTCAATAATAACATCATCACCATCTGCACCGTGCATTAAACATTTCATTCCACATTGTCCATCTTTTGCAAACATGTGTTTTCTGTATTTCAAATGTAATAAAGTCCAGAGCTGTTTACTCCCTTTTAGGATAATGTGTCCGCCTCTTCCACCATCACCACCATCAGGACCTCCCTTTGCGATATATTTCATACGTGATAAATGAGCAGAACCTGCACCTCCATTGCCAGAGCGACAACACACCTTCACATAATCAACAAAATTAGTATCTGCCATTTTAATTTAATTATTTCTTAATGGTTCACGCTTTAAAAATTATTTTTGTTGATTTATGGTTTTGCATATATCTACAAATATTTCTTCTATAAGACCAACCCCGTGAATAGTATATAATTTATTTTGTTTAGAATAATACTCTAATAAAGGAGCTGTTTGTTTATTATAAAATGCTAGTCTTTGCTTGATTATCTCTTCATTATCGTCACTTCTTCCAGATTCTAAACCTCTTTTAACCAATCTTGTTATAATTTCTTTATTATTAACTTCCAAAGAAATAATTAACTTTATGGGAATTCCTTTTTTATTAAGCTCTTCATCAAGTTTCTGTGCTTGAATTAGTGTTCTTGGAAAACCATCAAAAATAAAACCTTTTGCTTTTTCTTGTTTTTCTAAAGTTGAAAGCAATACTTTAATAACTAAATCATCTGGAACCAAAGCTCCTTTATCAATGTATTGTTTTGCCTCGATACCTAATAAAGTTTTATTGGAAATTTCGCTGCGGAAAATATCCCCTGTAGATAAATGATACAACTGCATCTTTTCGGCAAGCTTAATAGAATGGGTTCCCTTGCCAGAACCAGGAGGACCAAATAATATGATATTCAGCATAATAATATGAAATTAAGGTTGTACTAATTAATAATTTTATAAATATCAGATAAATTTCTGCCTAATCCATCATAATCTAAGCCATAACCAACAATGAAATCATTAGGAATTTCAATTCCAACATAGTCAATAATAAATTGGTTTTTAAAAGCCTCTGGTTTATATAATAATGTAGCAACTTTAATATCTGCGGGTTTATGCTTTTTAAGTTTTGCTATTGTAGTATCCAATGTAATTCCTGTGTCTACAATATCTTCTAATATTATAATTCTACGTCCTTCGATGTTCTGATTTAATCCTATCAATTCTTTTACATCTTCTGTGGTTTGAGTACCTTGATAAGAGGAAACCTTTATAAAAGATATTTCACATTCGATAGCTAGATTTTTAAACAAATCAGCAGCAAACATAAACGAACCATTTAATACAGCAATAAACAAGGGCTGTTGCCCTACATAATCATTATTTATTTTTGAAGCAACTTGTTTAATGGCATTCTGAATTTTGTCCGAACTTATAGAAATAGCAAATTCTTTGTCCTTAATTTTAACGGTTTTCATTCCCTAAATTTTGATTGTTTCTCTACTAATAAAAAATAAAACAGGCGAAGTTACAAATTTTAAAACTTGTTTTCAATATAAATTTAATTGAATGATAAAGTAAAAAAGTGGAATAAGCCTCCTCAAAAGCATTGGGCAAATTATTAGTAAATAAATAAAATTTACAAGCAACAAAGCAACGTTTATGAGAATTTACAACATAAATATTTTAATAATAGCGAGTTATAAAAATATAAAATAAAATTTGCCTGTTTAATAGAGGCTACAAGATATTTTGCAATTGATTTATATTGTTACCATTGAATTTATAAAAACCTGACAAAAAATAAAATTAGTATTAAAAAATGAATTGTAAATTTGTAACAATATTTAAGGTGTTTTCCAAAATTATTAATATCGTTTTTTGATTTAAAGACAAGCTTAAGAAGCAAGATAATCATCAAAAAACAAAATAAATTTGTTTAAAGTATAATAAAAATTTTAAAAATGTAGTTATTATTAAAATAACTTAAATTAAAAAAATATGCTCCAAAAATTTAAAAAAATTACTGTTGTAATTATCATTCTATGTGGGTTGTGTAAAATTAATGCACAAGGCATTCGTATTGGCGATTGGAGAGACCATTTGCCATATAACAAATGTGTTTCTATAGCACAAGTTGGAAATACAATATATTGTGCTACCGAATATAGCTTATTTTATTACAACAACACAGAAAATACACTGGGAAGACTCAATAAAATAAGTGGACTTTCAGATATTGATATTTCAACTATCAATTTTGACCCTCAAAGTAATTATTTACTTATTGCTTATAACAATGCAAACATTGATTTGCTTGATGCTAATACAAATACAATTATTAATATCCCTGATATTAAAATAAAACCAATACTTGGAACTAAAAAAATTAATAAAATACTTTTTATTGATAATAAAGCCTATTTATCTTGTGGGTTTGGTATTGTAGTATTAGACTTAATTAAAAAAGAAATTAAAGAAACTTATATAATAGGTGAAAATGGTACAAGCATAGAAGTTTTTGATTTAGCAACCAATGATACAAGTTTCTATGCTGCAACAAGCAATGGCATTTATCAAGCACTCATGAGTGCTCCCAATTTAGTAAACTATGCCTCTTGGCACAAACAAACGAACATTAACACTCCAAATGCAACATTTAATTTAATTATTTATTATAAAAATAAGTTTATTGCCAATAAATCAAGCGTAGATTATAATAGAGATACGATGTATATCTTTAATAACAATACCTGGACCAATTTTGACACCATTCACGGGAGTACTCGAAAATATAATTTCAAATCATATAATAATAATCTCTATGTTCTTGGAGAATGGGGAATTTCAACCTATGACCAAAGTTTTGCATTAATAGGAGGTTTCTCCAATACCCTTGCAAAAGATATGCTAGCAGACAATGAAAACACTTTTTGGTTTGCTGATGCTTATAAAGGATTGATCAAATCTGTAAATAATAATTATGAATACATTATGCCCAATGGTCCATCCTCCACAAATGTAATAGCAATGTCGGTTGAAAACAGTATGTTGTGGGTTGCTCCAGGTGGTTATGAAATAGGAACTTGGACAAATGCCAATAATAATGATGGCGTTTTTTCTTTCATAGATGAAAAATGGTCAGTAATGAATAGCACAAATACGCCTGCTTTAGAACCAATAAAGGATATTATTTCTATTGCTGTGGATCCTTTTGATAGTAAAAGGGTTTATGCAGGCTCTTGGGGAATGGGATTATTGGAATTTTATGACAATAAATTAGTGAATATATATAATGAAAAAAATAGTCCTTTAAGTAATTGGACAAATTTTAATTGGATTGGCGTTGGAGGGCTATGCTTTGATGACCAGCACAATTTATGGATTACAAATATTCGTGCAGGGTCAGGAGAAATATTAATTGTAAAAAAAGCTAACGGCGAATGGAAAAAATTTGACTTGCATTCTAAAGTTGTTGGCACAACAGACTCTCGTTACGCTACTCGCTTAATAATTGACAATAATAATCAAAAGTGGATAATGCTATCGCGTTCCCCATCCGAAGGTATAGCCGTTTTTAATGACAATAATACAATTGATAATACTACTGACGACAAGGAGGTTCAATTATTAAGTAAAGAAGTGGGACATGGAAAATTACTTAGTAATGGGGTAACTTCTTTTGCCAACGACTTAGAAGGCAAAGTGTGGGTTGGGACTGATAATGGATTAACTGTCTTTTTTTCTCCTGAAAATATTTTTACTAATCAAAATTTCGATTCACAAGATATACTTGTTGAACAAGATGGGCACACTCGTCCATTATTAGAAGGACAGTATATTACTTCCATTGCAATTGATGGAGGAAACAGAAAGTGGATTGGAACTCAAAATTCTGGAGTTTATCTTATGTCGGCAGATGGCACTAAAGAAATATATCAATTTGACAAAGACAATAGCCCGTTATTGTCGAATAATGTTAATTGCATTGCTATTGATGGCAAGACTGGTGAAGTTTATTTTGGAACAGATAATGGAATTGTATCCTTTAAAGGCGCTTCTACAAATGGAGAAGAGAATTACGACCATGTATTTGCTTACCCAAATCCTGTTCGTGAAGACTACGAAGGTGTCATAGCTATAAAAGGTTTGGTAAAAAATGCAATTGTAAAAATTACTGATATAAGCGGAAATCTTATATACGAAACCGTTGCTGAAGGTGGTCAGGCAATATGGAATGGCAAAAACTTTAATGGTAAAAAAGCTCATACAGGGGTATATTTGGTTTTTTGTACTAATGATGATGGTTCTAAAACTGAAGTTACCAAGATTCTCTTTATTAATTAAGTTATTTATAAGCGATGGTTTATGTAACCAAAGGCATTGTTCTTCATCATTTCAATTATTATGAGTCAAGCATTATTATTAAAGTATATACCGAGCTTTTTGGTTTACAATCTTATATTATTAAAGGTTTTAAAAATACCAAATCAAAATTTAAGAAATCACTTATACAACCATTAAGCATTGTTGAAATTGTTGCTTATCCCAATTCTAAAGGTGATATCTATTTATTAAAAGATATATCTATTGCATATATTGCAAAGAGCTTATATATTAATATTAGAAAAACGGCGGTGGTTTTTTTTCTTGATGAAATTATTTACAAATCTATTAAAGAACAAGAACCTAATCAGCAGCTATTTAACTTTATTAATGACGCCATTATTCATCTTGACAATATTGTGGAGAAAATTTCGTTATTTAACCTTTTTATAACCATACAATTGAGTAAGTATTTGGGTTTTTATCCTGAAATTAATTATTCTGAAAGAAATAATTTCTTCGATTTAGTTGATGGTCTTTATAAACCAATCGCCCCAAACCACTCTTTATTCATCGAACCTGAATTATCTTCTGTTTTTTATCAATTATCTAAATCAAACATTGATAATTATGCTTTAATGTCATTAGAATACAACAAACGAACGATATTGCTAAAAAAGATTTCCGATTATTATGGGGTTCACATCATAAATTTAAATGAAATCAAATCTTTGGAGGTATTAGAAAAAGTCTTTGAGGATTAGTGGTTTATTTTTTTTGCAATTCATTGTTTTTCCCCCTAAAATATATTAATCCTATCAAAATTAATAGAAGCGTTAACATACTTATATAAAAGGAATACCTTATGCTATTGTTTTTGTATTTGAAGACCACTTTTTTTGTTTCCTTATAAACATCAACAGCCATAAATGTTTTGCTTGCCACAATAATTGGTTGTTCTCGTCCATCAACAAAAACTTTCCAATATGGATAATGATTTTGCAATAATACAAGTAAAGAACTATCACTTGAATTTACATCCATACTTATTTCTGAAGGACTAATTTTAATATTATCTACTGTTCCTTTATTTGCATTATGAAGAGATTTGAAATTAGAAATATCAGAATATACTGTATTTGAAGCAAAATTTAAAGCTTTTAAATCCGAATTAAAATATTTCATTTTCCGAACATCCTGTGTTAAAAAACACACTTTGTTTTTGATCAAGGAATCTAAATAAGTCTTTTGTTTATCAATAATATATTCAAAATCACTAAGAAAAAAAGAGGTAAATGCAGAAGGAGTAACATGTTTATTTAAAGTGGAAGTGTTTTCATATAATAGTGATTGAAAATTTGAACGACAAATTGAATCAGTTTCACAAACTTTGTAATTATGTGTTTGATTAAACCCATATTCGTATTTATTTTTAGATTTGTTTAATTTTGAAAATGAAGGTCCATTAGCAGAATAAACGGTATAAGGTGCATTCAAATTAACTGCTATGGCAAAATCAACAATAACAACTAAAAGAAATAATCGAGTCCAAATTTTTTTGTTTTTGCAAAAAACGGCAAGTATCCAAACTACTGCCAATATAAGCATTTGAATTAATGATTGAAATAGCAGATGTTGTTTATATCCTATTATTTGATTATCTTTAAAAGCAGCAGAAACAATAAAATTTCGTAAGGAAAAATTAGCTTTTAACTTGTAATAAATAAAAAAACCTAAAACCAATAAGAATACGAACAATACAATGTACTTAAAATATTTTATATATTTATCAAAATCTTTTGTCAATAATCTCCATCCAAGAACTGCTAACATTAGAAAAGAAAAAATTGAAAAAATGCGATAAATTGCTGGAAATCTTGAAAAGTTCATTAATGGAACATAATGGAATAAAAAAACCCTAAACGGTGTGTCTTTCCCTAAACTTGTTATTAATGAAAATATAATTATCGCTAATATAAACCATTTGATTTTGTTTGAATGAAATAATCCAAGAGCAGCCAAGCATAACGTACAAATTCCAAAATAAATATTTGCCATAGAAATATCAGTCCCAAGCCAATTGCTGTTTTTAACAGTAGTGTAGGGCAAAATAAATGAGATAAAAGAATGCGGAGTAAAGGCTCCAAAAAGTGCTGATTCTAAAGGAATTCCATTGTGTTTGCTAAAATATGGCAAAGATTGGAATATAGATATCAACTGAGGCAATGACAATAGAACAATTAACAAAAAGGCAATTGCACAAGCCTTTAATACTCGCAAATCTATAGTTTTGTTAATTTTATAATAATATCCTAAATAGAAAATTGTCCATAATACGAGAGCATATACCAGCACTATTACTAGTCCAACGTATCCTCCAGTTACAATAAACCAAGAAGATAATGAAAAGAACAAAATATTTTTAATAATAGGGCTTTTTAGCAAATGATAAAAAGAACCTATTACAAATGGCAACCATGCTGCAGTTGTTATGTGATGATAATGTTGTGCATTGCCAATTAAAACCCCAGACAATGAATAAGAAATAGCAATAATAAAGCAACCAATAGTATCAACTTTTAATGTTCTAAGAAACCAAAACATACCAATACCAGCTATAACAACATGAAAAAGATATTCATATTGAACAACAACCAAAGTATAGGGAGTAAACAAAGAAATTATCCATACAGGAAGATACCAAGGCGTAATTTGCATATCAGCATGTAATGGATATCCTAAGCTTTGATATGGATTCCACCACGGAAAATAACCATTGCTAATAGATTCTCCAACCGTAAATCGCCAAGGCAAACAACAAGAGATTGAATCCCATTTAAGAGGATGAATCAACAAAGATATTTGGTAAAAAATTGCTAATATTATAACTATTAGTATAATATAATTTAACTTGTTTTTACAAAAACGATTCCAAATCATTTGTAAGTGTTTATTTTGGTGCAATTCTCAAAAGATAAAATGCAATTAATATAAAAATAATATTTGGTATCCACACAGCAATAGCAACGGGAATTTTTCCACCATAAATGGAAATGGTTGTTATTACTTGCATAAACAAGATATAAATGAAACTTAAGGCAATTCCTGCACCCAAATGATACCCAATTCCACCTCTTACCTTTCTACTGGATATAGAAACGCCTATTAATGCGAGAACCAATGTAGAAAATGGGAAAGCGACTCGCCGATATTTTTCTAACAAATAAACGTCTATGTTATTCGAACCTTTCAACTTTTCTTTTGCAATAAACTTATTTAATTGAAAGTAGTTCATCGTTTCAACCTCATCTAGTGTTCGGTAAAAATCATTTGGAAGAATACTTAGCACTGTATCTAGTTTGCTGCCTCGAGTTATTGTTTCATTTGTGTCCTTTATCGTTCTAATCCAATAATTTTCAAAAGTCCATTTTTTTCCTGTGCTGTCCCATCTAAGAATATCTGCAGTAATTTTTGAAGTCAATTTTTCGTTTTCAATATGTTCAAGAGTAAAACGAGAACCAACGTTGGTTAAATCATTGAAGTATTCAACATAAGCATAAACGCCAGGACTAATTTGTAAATGGATATCTCTATCTTTATAGTGCGATGTGTTTTTTAAATATTTATAGGTAAATTCAAGGCGTTTTTTATTAGCAGGAGGGATAATAAAATTAGATAAAATAAAAGAGAAAATAGCTATTAGCAATGCTGAAAAAATAAAAGGGAAAAGCAAACGTCTAAAACTAACGCCACTACTTAGTATTGCTATAATTTCTGTATTAGAAGCCATTTTTGCAGTAAAAAAAATTACTGCAATAAAAGTGAGCAATGCACTAAAAAGGTTAATAAAATAAGGGATAAAATTAAGGTAATATACAAAAATAATTTCTTTTAAAGGGGCATCTTTCTCCATAAAATCATCAATACGCTCCGAAAAATCGAAAACAATTAGAATGATAATAAGCAAAGCGATAATTAAAAAGAAGGAACTCAGAAATTTTTTTATAATATAAATATCAATTTTCTTCATTGAATGCTTTTTGGTTTTTATGAGTTAATTGTCATAATAACGATTAGTGTAATGATTTTAAAAAGGTTTTACAAGCGTTGCATCAATTGTTTTACCATTCTATTTTTCCAAGAATTAAAACTACCTTCATTAATTTTTATTCTTGCTTCTTTTACCAACCATAAATAGAATGCAAGATTATGAGCTGTAGCAATCATAGCTGATAGTATTTCTTTAGATACGAATAGATGACGGAGATATGCCTTGGTGTATGCAGCATCAACAAATGAAGTTCCAAATTCATCAATTGGAGAAAAATCATTTTTCCACTTTTCATTTTTTATATTGATAATTCCGTTTTGTGTAAACAACATTCCATTGCGAGCATTGCGGGTGGGCATCACGCAATCCATCATATCTACACCCAAGGCTATGCTTTCAAGTATGTTTGCTGGAGTACCAACTCCCATTAAATAGCGTGGTTTTTCGATAGGAAGAATGTTACAAACAAGTTCTGTCATTTCATACATCATTTCTACTGGTTCTCCAACTGACAAACCACCTATAGCGTTTCCCTCTGCGCCAATATTACTGATAAATTCAGCTGATTGAATGCGTAAGTCTTTGTAAACACTACCTTGTACGATTGGAAAAAGAGCTTGTGAGTAACCATATAAGCCATTAGTATTTTTGTATTGAGTAAAACATCTGTTAAGCCAATTATGTGTAATAGCTAATGATTTTTTTGCATAGTCGTATTCACAAGGATATGGTGTGCATTCATCTAAAACCATCATAATATCAGCACCTATAAGACGTTGGGTGTCAATTACATTTTCAGGAGTAAATTGATGTTTTGAACCGTCAATATGCGATTTAAATACCACGCCATTATCGTTCATTTTGCGGTTAGCAGTAAGAGAATATACTTGATAGCCACCACTGTCAGTAAGTATAGGTTTATGCCAGCCGTTAAACTGATGAATTCCTCCTGCTCCATTGATAATATTGGTTCCAGGACGTAAATAGAGGTGATAAGTGTTACCAAGTATTATTTGTGCTTTTGTATCGTTAAGAAGGTCTTGCTGATGAATTGCTTTTACAGTACCAGCAGTACCAACAGGCATAAATATTGGTGTTTCTATATCGCCATGTGCGGTATTAATAATTCCAACACGTGCTTTAGTATCTGTATCTGTTTTAATTAAAGTAAAATTCATAGCTAACTAAAAAAAAGCAAAGATATATAATAATTAGAAATGTAATTTGCGATTGCTAAGTTCAAACCAATAGATGACTTAAGTTTTTAAATTTTAATACAATAACACATAGATAATCAAACAATTAATAAATCAAAATCGATAGAATCCATCAAAAAGATAAATAAATAGTGAAACATTAAAATAAAAATTCCGTATTATTTAAAGATGAGGCATTTGTAGTTTATTATAATAAAAAACAAATGTTAAAAATCTTAAAATATTGTGAGATAATATGATAATATTATCTTTGTAGCAAAATAAAATAAACATAAATAAAACTTAATTAAAATGAGGGTACTAAACAAAACTACACTATTAATATGTTTTTCCATTTTATTTTCAACTAGTTTTGTATATTCACAAAGCGATACTACTATGGATACTGGTGGTGGAGATTTAAATGAACTTGATGAACCTATTGTTAATGCAGATTTAAATAAACCAAACACTCTTAACGATACACTTGCAACGAAGTTTATTTTATTTCCAACCACAACTGCATTTCAGGAATGGAATATTAGCGTAATTCACAATCGTAAATATGATTTTTCTAATGCTCTAGACACAATGTGTATTCCTTTGCTCAATGACTCATTAGGTACATTTGTGCAACCATTTAAAGGAAGGATAACTTCTGTTTTTGGACCCCGAAAATACAGGTATCATTATGGAGTTGATATTAAATTGCAAACAGGAGATTCCGTTGCATGCGCTTTTGATGGCACTGTTAGAATAAGTCAAAGAAGTAAAACTTATGGTAATGTGATAGTTGTAAGACATAAAAATGGGCTTGAAACTTTTTATGCTCATCTTTCTAAGAAATTTGTAGAACCAAATCAAGCTGTAAAGGCTGGAGAAATTTTAGGACTTGGCGGAAATACAGGACGTTCTTACGGAAGTCATTTGCATTTTGAGATTAGATATATGGACGAACCGATTAATCCTTCTGATGTGGTTGATTTTGAAAATTATTCTCTTAAGTCAGATACGCTAATGCTTACGAAAACAAACTTTTCGTATATGGAAAAAGTGAAAGAATTTGAGGCTATTAAATTTCATACCATTCGCAAAGGAGATACACTTTCTAAAATAGCGCAAAATTATGGCACTTCAGTCTCTACACTTTGTAAGATAAATGGCATTACCACAAAAAAAATTCTTAAAATAGGTTCCAAATTAAGAGTAAATTAAATTCTTACTTATCTAATTTCAAAATTCTATACTAAGCGTCTTTGTTTTTTTCAAGTTTGTCAATTCTTTGTACCAAATCGGGTAGGTTGCGAAAATGAATGTATGATTTACGATATTTACCAACCTCAAAAGCTGGAGAACCCATATATCCTTCCCCTTTTTTAGTGATACTTTTTGATATTCCTGATTGAGCTGCAATAATAGTGCCATCTGCAATGTTTAAATGTCCTACTATTCCCACTTGACCACTAAACATACAATTTTTGCCTATTTTAGTAGAGCCGGCAATAACAACATTTGCAGCGATGTAAGTGTTTTCTCCCACCTCTACATTGTGCGCAATATGAATTAAATTGTCGAACTTAACTCCTTTATGGAGTATGGTGGAACCAAGTGTGGCTCTGTCAATTGCACAGTTTGCCCCAATCTCAACATCATCTTCAATGACAACATTACCAATTTGAGGCACTTTCTTGTTTCCTTCATGTTCTGGTATAAAACGAAATCCATCGCTGCCAATAACTGTACCCGAATGTATAATGCAATTTTTGCCTATTTTATTGTCAGAATAGACTTTAACTCCTGCAAAAATTATGGTGTTATCACCTACAATCGTATTGTCTCCAAGATAAACCTGTGGGTATATTTTAACATTTTTCCCAATCACCACATTTTCTCCGATAAATGCAAACTCTCCTAAATACAAATTTTCTCCTACGCTTGCTGTTTCTGCAATATATGCCATTTTAGAAACACCTATTTTGTTATATTTTATTTGATTATAGACTTCGAGAAGTTTAACAAATGCAAGTTCAGCATTATCTACCTTAATAAGCGTGGTTTTCACATCATGCTCTGGGAAAAAACTTTTATTTACAATAACAATTGAAGCATTGGTATTATAAATATATTGTGTATACAATGGATTAGATAAAAATGAGAGAGAATTTACTTCACCCTCTTCTATTTTAGACAATTTATTTACAGAAACATCAGGATTCCCTTCAATTATTCCGTTTACAAGTTCTGCAA
>MNXO01000116.1 GCA_001872995.1 Bacteroidetes bacterium CG2_30_32_10
ATTGTTTCAATTTTTCCTCCCTTTGCTGAAACAATATCATAACCAATTATTTGTTCTGGTTTATAATCACTTCCTTTAACTAACACATTAGGTTGAACAATTTTTATTAATTGGTAAGGAGTTTCATCATCAAACAAAACGACAGCACTAACAAAATTAAATGCTGCTAAAACACAAGCTCTTGATTCTTGGTTTATTATAGGGCGATTTGTGCCTTTTAGTTTACTAACGGAGCTATCAGAATTGAGTCCAACGATAAGTATATTTCCTAAATCTGCAGATTTTGAGAGGTAATCAACATGTCCAAGATGTAAAATATCAAAACAGCCGTTGGTAAAAACAATTTTTTTATCCATAAACCGCCATATATTGAGTTTTTCGATAAAATTTCTATCTTCAATTTGTTGATAAATTTTAGATTTAATTATTTCAAGATGCGACATGTTGTTTTTTCTTTTTTATAAAAAATAAAACCAAAAAAGATGCCAAGCCAATAAATATAACGAGTATTGCTTGCGAAGCGTGAACAATAACAGCAAAAGATGCAGCTTGTTCTGACACAACTCCATATAATTCTACCAAAGTTGTAATAACAATCCAGTGATAAGCTCCTATGCCACCAGGAACTGGAGCCACAAAACCAAATGTTGAAATAACAAGTAGTGTAAGTGCGTTAATCATTGTTAATCCAGCTGTCCCTTGTATAGCGAAAAAAGCGATGTAAATCATCAGAAAATACATAAACCATAGAAGGAATGTTTGAAAGAAAAAACCTTTTTTATTTTTAATCTTTTTTATTGATTTCATCCCATTCCAAAATTCTTTGAAAAGATTATAGATTTTTGCATACACTTTGTATTTCATCAATTGTAGTGAATATTTTCTTAATAATAGGATGATTATAAAAAAAATCAATAAAAACAATAAAAAGAAAATTATGAGCAAACTGCTATTGGTAGAAAATTTTGAAATGAGTGGAAGGAAAATCTTATCATACATAAAGCTTCCAAGAAAACCTATCTGGAAAACTATTACTAAAACGGTAATAATTAATAAACAAAGCATATCAAAAACACGTTCTATAATAACTGTTCCAATTAGGGCGGTAATAGGAATATTGTTTTTTTTGCTAACAATTCCACAGCGTGTAATCTCTCCAATTCGAGGCACTGCATAATTAGCAAAATAGCCAATTACAACTGCATAAGTTGTTGTATAGGTATTAGTTTTGTATCCAAGAGAATCTATAAGAATATTCCAACGTATTGCCCGTGAGATATAACTAATAATAGCCGGAATAAATGATAAAAGTATCCAATAATAATTTGCACTCTCGATTTCTTTAAAAATTAAAGATAAATCAAGCCCTCTAATTGCTAACAAAAAAAGACCAACACCAATAGTTAGAAAAATTAGATATTTTAATACAGAAAGAATTTTTGATTTCAATATTTATGGGAGTTTATTATTTGAATCAGGGAAAATAACAATTGGAATATGTGTTTTGGCTTCTTCAAAGTCCATAATAGCATACGACATAATAATAACAATATCGCCTTTTAATGCTTTACGAGCAGCAGGACCGTTCATACAAACAACACCGCTTCCTCTTTCTCCTTTTATAACATAAGTAACAATGCGTTCTCCATTGTTTAGATTTACAACGTGAACTTTCTCATTTTCAATAATATTGGAAGCTTCCATCAAATCTTTATCAATGGTAATGCTACCCATATAATTAATATCAGCCTCCGTTACTGTTACTCGGTGTATTTTAGACTTTAAAACCTCTATTTGCATCATTTTTTTTTTCTATAATTATATTATCAATCAAACGTACTTTACCAATAAATACAGCAATACAAGCAATAACACATTGAGACTCTACCCATTTTTCGATAGGCTTAAGCGTTTCAATATCTGATATTTCGAAATATTCTAGATTCATAAGAGGTTGTGCATTTATTTCACCTTCTACCCAATGTTTTAAATCAAATACAGTATTGCTTTGAGCTTTAGTTTTAGCTTCAAATAAAGTTTTATAAATCAAAGAAACAACTTTACGTTCTTCTATGGTTAAACGCATATTTCTTGAACTCATTGCTAATCCATCTGCTTCTCGTATAATTGGACATGGAACAATGTCGATAGTTGGAAAAAATTGCTTTGCCAATACTTTAACAATAGCTAATTGTTGAAAATCCTTTTCTCCAAAATAAGCTTTATTAGGTAATACAATTTCAAGAAGACGTTTTACAACGATTGCTACACCTTTAAAATGACCAGGTCTGTATTTACCTTCCATCACTTTATCTATGTCTCCAAAATTAAAATCAAAATTATTATGAGTAGAATCAGGATAAATCTCTTTTTCAGAAGGAGTGAATAATAAATCGCAATTTGCTTGATTTAATAATTGTATATCTTCATTTTCAGTATGTGGATACTTTTCAAAATCTTCTTTATTATTAAATTGAACAGGATTGACAAATATACTGCAAACTACGATGTCATTTTCTTGCTTAGCTTTCTTGATAAGAGATAAATGCCCCTGATGCAATGCTCCCATTGTAGGAACAAAGCCAATAGAAGCCCCTTGTTTTCTGTAAACCAAAATAGCTTTCTGCAAATCAAAAATAGTATAATAAATATCCAATTTTTAAAAATTATAATAATTAACTAGTAAAAAATCAAAATCAGCAAAACTATATAAAAAATTGAATTATTGCTAAATTTTTCGTAAATTTGCATTTTATATTGTGAAAAATCATATCATTATGGAAAAAACTAATATATTGTTCGTTCACCAAGAAATTACGCCTTATATAACCGAAAATCCAATGAGTTTGATTGGTCGATATTTACCTCAAGGAATACAAGAAAGAGGTAGGGAAATAAGAACATTTATGCCCCGTTATGGCTGTATTAATGAACGAAGAAACCAACTACATGAAGTAATTCGTTTGTCAGGTATGAATTTGATTATTAATGATTCAGATCATCCTTTAATAATAAAGGTTGCTTCTATTCAATCTGCTAGAATGCAAGTTTATTTCATTGATAACGAAGATTACTTTCAACGAAAGTTTATTTGTGCAGATAAAGGAAATAAATTTTTCCCTGATAACGATGAAAGAATGATATTTTATTGTAGAGGAGTATTGGAAACTGTAAAAAAATTGGGCTGGGGACCAAACTTAGTCCATTGTAATGGTTGGTTTACAAGCCTTTTACCTCTTTTCCTTAAAAAAGCCTTTATTGATAACCCTTTATTTACAGAATCAAAAGTAATTTATTCTGTTTACGATGATGAGTTTGATGCTTCATTCTCTCAGGAATTTGCTGAAAAGATTAAATTACCTGGCATCAACGAAAAAGACCTAAAATATTTTAAAAACCCAGACTATAAGTCTATTACAAAAGCCGCTATTGATTATTCTGACGGAATTATTTTAGGAAGCAAAAAAATTAATCCTGAAATAGAAAAATACATTAAAGATTCAGGTAAACCATTTCTTACATACCAACCTGCAGATAATTATATTGATGCTTACTCCGAATTTTACGATGAAGTATTGGTAAACGAAACGGTGCTTTCTATTTAATTACTATTATTATTAATATAACCACCCATCTGAAATTGAAAAATCACTATTTTAAAACAAGATTTTATGCGATAGCTCTTATCGCTGGTTTTTTATTGAACGCATGTAAAGAACCTGATGATATTGGGTTGAATATACAACCACAAGGCGATATGTTAAATGTTGAATTTTCTGATACAACTTCTATTGAGGCTTATACAGTGATAGATGATTCAATTATAACAAGTTCTGCAAATTTAAATCTGCTGGGAAGCATTTACGACCCTATATTTGGAGTTGTTAATGCAAGTTTTGCCACTCAATTAGAACCATTGTCCAGTAATATTCATTTTGGAACCAATCCTGTTGTCGATTCTATGGTTTTAATACTTGCATATAATAGCTATTATGGAGATACTTCTGTAACTTCGCCTCCAACCGTAGTTAAAGTGTATCAACTTACTGGAGCTCTACCAAATAATGACAGTATTTACTCTAATTATGCCATCCAATATGATAATAATTTAGAATTGGCTAGTTATTCTTTTCATCCAACACCTACAACTCCTTATAGAATTGACACTACTAATTATGCACCCCAAATAAGGATTAGACTTAATGATAATTTTGCTCAAAGTTTTATTAATGCTGCCGATACTAACTCAACTACTGGTGTTTACACTAGTATCGCTAAATTTCAAGAATTTCTAAAAGGCTTATATATTACAACTATTCCTGTTACTTCCATTTCAGAAGGAGCTATATGTTATTTTGATTTAAAGAAAACGCAAAATGCTAGTTTAGTCTCAAGATTAAATTTATATTATCATAATTCTTTAGATACTATACAATTAGGCTTTGGAGTTAAGTTAAATAGTGTTAAATTCAATAAGTTTGAACATTATAACTTTAATAACGCTTCACCATTGCTTAAAGCTCAAATTAATGGTAATAAAACATTAGGTGATAGTTTGTTATATATTCAATCGATGGCTGGTTTATCAATTAAACTAAAGTTTCCATATCTTCAAAATTGGTATAATAAAGGAAAAATCCTTATAAATCGTGCTGAATTGGTTTTTTCTGCTGAAGAAATTGGCACTTATTTAGATGATTATTACGCTTCTACTACCTTGAGCTTGCCAGGTAATGATACGCTTTCTCATCTTTATTTTTTAATAGATTATTATTCATCTTCTTTTGGTGGAACTTATGATAAAACTAAAAAAGAATATCATTTCAATATTACTCGCCAAATACAAAGCTTTTTGTATAACAACAATCATAAAACAGGACTATATTTAACCGTTTCGGGAAGAGCTGTTAATGCATCTCGAGTTGTAATCAAAGGCAGACATAAAAACAACAATAATTTTCCTGGCAGATTGCGTCTTAATTTAACTTATACAAAGTTATATTAGTTAATTAACTTAATACCTTCGATTATGTGTGGAATAGTTGCCTATATCGGACCAAGAGAAGCATATCCAATATTGATTAAAGGCTTACATCGCCTTGAATATAGAGGTTACGATAGCGCTGGTGTTGCTTTACTCAATGGTAAATTGCATTTGTATAAAACTCATGGAAAAGTAAGTGAGCTAGAAAAATTAGTTGCCGACAAAGATATATCAGGAAATATTGGTATTGCTCATACACGTTGGGCTACACATGGCGAACCAAATGACATTAATGCTCATCCTCATTATTCTCCTTCCAAAAAACTTGCTATAATTCATAACGGAATTATTGAAAATTATGCAACACTTAAATCTGAATTAATTAATAGAGGATACACATTTGAAAGCAATACTGATACAGAAGTTTTAATTCACTTGATTGAAGACATTCAGGTTAACGAAAAAGTTAATCTTTTTGAAGCTGTTCAAATAGCATTAAATCAAGTAATTGGAGCCTACGCAATTGTCATTATTTCGCAAGACTATCCAGATATGCTGATTGCTGCCAAAAAAGGAAGCCCTTTGGTTATTGGCGTTGGCGAAGGCGAATTTCTTGTTGCCTCAGATGCTACTCCCATTATAGATTATACTAAAAATGTTGTATATCTTGAAGAAGAAGAAATAGCTATTCTTACAAGAAATGGCGAACTTAAGATAAAAACCATTAAAAATAAGGATAAAACACCTTACGTTCACAAACTTGAAATGCAACTAAGCACTTTAGAAAAGAGCGGTTACGATCATTTTATGCTTAAAGAGATTTATGAACAACCCCGTTCTATTAGAGATAGTATGCGAGGAAGACTCAATGCCCAAAAAGGAATTGTTTCTTTAGGCGGTATCATTGACTATGAAATGAAACTAATTAATGCAAAAAGAATCATTATCGTTGCTTGTGGCACTTCTTGGCACGCTGGTTTGGTTGGAGAATATTTGTTTGAAGAATTGACGCGTATTCCTGTGGAAGTTGAATATGCTTCCGAATTTCGTTATAGAAATCCAATCATTTATGAAGATGATGTAGTAATTGCTATTTCTCAATCCGGTGAAACAGCCGACACTTTAGCCGCCATTAAATTAGCAAAATCAAAAGGTGCAACAATTATTGGTATTTGTAATGTGGTAGGTTCTTCAATAGCAAGAGAATCACATGCTGGTTCATACACTCATGCTGGTCCAGAAATTGGAGTAGCATCAACTAAAGCATTTACTGCACAGATTACAATTCTTACCTTAATGGCTTTGTCTATTGGCAGTAAAAAAGGAACCATTTCTACTTCAAAATTCTATCAATACATCAATGAAATAGATTCTATCCCAGAGAAAGTTGAAAAGACACTCAAACTTAGCAAACAAATTGAAATATTAGCTAAAGAGTTTAAAGATGTCCGAAACTTTTTATACCTTGGAAGAGGCTATAACTTTCCTGTTGCATTAGAAGGTGCTCTTAAACTAAAAGAAATTTCTTATATACATGCTGAAGGTTATCCCGCTGCAGAAATGAAACACGGGCCTATTGCTCTTATCGATAAAGAAATGCCTGTTGTTATTATTGCTACAAATAAAGGTTCTTACGAAAAAGTGATTAGCAATATTGAAGAAGTAAAAGCTAGAAAGGGTAAAATCATAGCTATTGTTACTGAAGGAGATGTTGCTGTTAAAAACCTTGCTGATTATATCATTGAAATTCCTGAAACTATTGAAATGTTAGTCCCTCTTTTAGCTACAATACCGCTTCAACTTTTGTCTTATTACATTGCTGTAATGCGTGGTTGTGATGTAGATATGCCTCGAAATTTAGCAAAATCAGTAACAGTAGAATAAAACTCCACTTTACTAATATCATTTTTTACTTTTTAATTAATCTCTTATGAATAGTGATTAATTGAATTAAAGTTTTTATTACTTTTACGCCACTATTAAATTTTAGTAATTTTAAAAAATACAATTATGTTAAAAAAAATCATTTCCTTAACAATTATTTGTTTATTCGTTTCTACTTTTGTCAATGCTCAAGTAGATAATACTAAAAAAGGCTCTTGGCAATGTTATAATAAAAGGATTAACAACCCTAATGTTCTAAAAACTATTGACAAATCAGTAAATTCTCCAAAACATTCTTTTGATGTATTGAATTACAAACTAAATTTTAATATTTACAGCTGCTATACTACTCCTTATCCAAAATCATTTTCTGCAAAAAATGAAATTACATTTAGGGTGGATTCTACTTTGAACTTTATTAAATTAAACGCAGTTAATACTTCTATAGTAGTTGATTCGGTAAGATTAGCTGGCGTTTCATTTACACATACTTCAAATATACTTACCATAAATTTAGACAGAACCTATAATCCTGGTGAAACTGTTATTTTACGTATATGTTATAGGCATCAAAACGTCTCTGATGGTGCATTTTATGCAAGTTCTGGCTTTGTGTTCACTGATAGTGAACCTGAAGGAGCTAGAAAATGGTTTCCTTGTTGGGATAAACCATCAGATAAAGCATTATTAGATATTACTACACGTGTACCTGCAACTGTTAAATTAGGATCAAATGGTCATTTAGCTGATTCTACCAAAATTAATGATACGATTTATTACCATTGGGTTACTAGAGACCCTGTTGCAACCTACTTAGCTGTTTTAACTTCTAAAGTAAATTATAATTTAGACATTGTTAATTGGACAAACCCTACTACTAGTGAAATTGTTCCAATGCGTTTTTATTATAACAGTGGTGAAAATATAGCAGGTATGAAAGCAATGATAATTCCTTTAACCACTTTTTATTCTCAACTTTTTGGCGATCATCCATTTGAAAAAAATGGCTTTGCAACACTAAATAGTCAATTTTCGTGGGGAGGTATGGAAAACCAGACATTAACAAGCCTTTGTCCTAATTGTTGGGAATCAAGCTTACTTGCGCACGAATTCGCACATCAATGGTTTGGTGATATGATTACCTGTGCTACATGGGCAGATATTTGGTTAAATGAAGGTTTTGCTACATATATTGAAGCTCTTTGGATTGAAAACCAAAGTGGCTATAACGCCTACAAATCAGAAATAGATGGTAATGCAACCTATTATTTAAATTCTAACCCAGGGTGGGCAATATCAAATCCCAATTGGGCTATTAATACGCCTTCTACCAACACACTTTTTAATTATGCAATCACTTATATGAAGGGTGCCTGTGTATTACATCAACTTAGATATGTTTTAGGAGATAGCCAGTTTTTTGCTGCAATTAAAAGCTATGCTACTGATGTGGATGAATTTAAATATAAATCTGCTACTATTGCAGATTTTATGACTAAAATGAATACAGTAACTGGTCAAAATCTTGATTGGTTTTTTAATGAATGGATTTATCAACCCAATCATCCTAATTATCAAAATTTATATAACTTCCAAAACCTTGGGAATGGTAATTGGCAAGTAAATTTTACTGCAAAACAAACGAATACTTACTTTTACAAGATGCCTATTGAATATAAAATCACATTTACTAATAGTACCGATACTACTATTAGAGTAATGAATGATGTGAATAATCAAACATTCAGTTTTCAGTTTAATAGACAGCCAAGTGCCATACAATTCGACCCAGAAAACAATATTGTATTGAAAACAGCTACCCTTACTGTTAATTTAATTGATGATAAAACATACGCCAGCAATACTATTCAACTTCAACAAAATGAACCTAATCCTTGTTTAAAATCAACAACAATAAAATATTTTATTCCTGAAAACACCAAAATAAAGATTACTCTATATGACAATAATGCAAATTTATTGAAAACATTGATAAATTCATATCAAACAATAGGAAGTCATAGTTTAGGATTAGATTGTAGTAATTTGCCAGCCGGAAACTATTATTATAAATTAGAAACCAAACAAAGTATTTTGACAAGAAAATTAATTAAAGTGAATTAATAATGAATAATTTTTTTGCTTTTTTAATTTCTTTTTGCTTTTTACTTTTCAAAGTAGAGGCTCAAATTAATGTATCTATAATTGATATAGGTTCCAACATACTTATTGGCGGTTTTTCTAATGGAGAATGGTTGGAAAGTGAGCAATCTAAAAGAAAGATTAAAGGGGATGAAGAATATAAACTATATAGTTTTGATGGTTTCTTAGGAACAACAAAAGGAGATATAGCAGAATCAATGGGAGCACCTTGCCCTAATATTTATTTTGTTAGTACTCCTTATAAAAATACTAAGGAAAACTTATTTATTACAGGTATTACTTGCAATTGGGATGCATTTCCAAAGAAATTGGCTTTACTTTCTACAAATCAGAAGACATATATTGATATTACCGCCAACTTGTTAAAAAGCAAAGGAATAAACAATCCAAATGTAGAGATTACAAAAATTATTAAGACTGACCTTGAAAACGACGGCATTGATGAGGTATTCATCAATGCTACTTATTTTAAAAATGGATTTACCCCAGAAACTTCAGTAGGTGATTATTCTTTTGTATATTTAAGAAAAATAATCAACGGAAAGGTTGAAAACATTATTATTGATGGAAATTATTTTCCCGAATCCTTAAATTCTGGAATCCCATTACAATTCCAATTGTGTAATATACTAGATATAAATAATGATGGTATTTTAGAGTTTATTATTTATAGCGAATATTATGAAGGAATTGAATTTTGTATATATAGATTAATTGATAATAAAGTCGTTTTAGTTCTTTCAGCATTTTGTGGTGCTTGATGATAAATAATATTTAAATAACAAATGACTACATTTCTTTTTCACGAAACAATATTTGGACCTATACATAGTAGAAGACTTGGTTCATCTTTAGGGGTAAACTTATTGCCAAACAATTATAAGCATTGCACTTTTAACTGCATTTATTGTGAATGCGGATGGACTGATTTAGAAAAACACAGCAACACTACTTTTCTCACAAGCAATGAAATTGCAACACAATTAGAAAACAAACTAAAAGAACTATCAACTAAAAAAGTAATAATTGATAATATTACCTTTGCAGGTAATGGTGAACCTACTATTCATCCTCATTTTTCTGAAATAATAAACGATACCATTCGATTAAGAAATATTTATTATCCTAAAAGTGAAATAGCAGTCTTGTCTAATGCTTCCATGTTGCATAAACCCTCTATTATTGAAGCTTTAAAAAAGATTGATAGCAACATTCAAAAATTAGATTGCGGCTCAGAAGAAATGTTTCAAAGGATTAACAAACCTATTAAAAAAATGTTACTTTCGGATATTGTTAAACAATTACTTAATTTTACAAGCAACTTAACTATTCAAACTCTTTTTCTTAGAGGTGAATACCAAGGACAAATTATTGATAACACTTCCGATAAAGAAGTTGAGCTGTGGTTAAGTCATATAAATGCGATTAAACCTGCAATGGTCATGTTATATCCAATTGCACGTTCAACACCAGCTTCAAATCTAGAAAAAATAACAATTGATGAGTTAAATAAAATAGCTAATCAAGTTGAAAAAATGGGAATCAAAACTCAGGTATATCCTTAAAATACTACTATAGTGCTTAATTATCCTATAAAAATAATAATAGCATTCGGAGAAGCAATTTCTGGTAATTTAAAAATTATGAATTGGTTGCTAAAAAATGGATATCCAGAACTTGGAGCACTCGCCAATGCAATACAAACCAGTTATACTGCTTTCGATTGGCTTGTTAAAAATAAGTTTCCTCAATATGCTGCATTTTGTTCGGCTATTTACGATGATGAAAATGCAATGACCTGGCTTAAAAACTACAAATTCAATTTTCTTGTAACTTTAGCCGAAGCAAGTATGGGCGAAGAAGCTGCTTACGAAAAGCTAAAAAAGGAAAACTATGTGCCTTTTATCATTATTGCAAGAAAAATTCAATATGTAAGAGCACAAAAAATAAATGATCAGGCTGATTATCATAAATTTAGATAATTAAAAAATAAAAAATAATAGAACTTTGGATTTTATGAAAAAGGAAATAATTGAAAGAACGCTACAAAAATCTAACATTTCTGAAGAAATAAAAATTATTTCCAAAAAAATACTTAACTTTCAACGCATTACTCCTAATGAAGGACTTATTCTCTATATTAAAGGAGAATTGGGTTTTCTTGGGATGCTTGCAAACTATGTGAAAGAAAATATAAATAAACAACTTGTTTATTATAATCAAAATTTACATATTGAGCCAACTAATATTTGCCTTTACAAATGCAAATTTTGCTCTTATTCGAGCAAAAATAATGAGGATGCATGGGAGCTTTCGGAACAACAAATAATTAAAAAAATTAAGAAGCACTTCAATAATCAAATAACTGAAATTCATATTGTAGGTGGAGTTCATCCCGATAGAGATTTGCATTACTATGGCAATATTATTAAAAAAATTAAACAATTATTTCCGACTATTCATATTAAAGCATTTACAGCTGTTGAAATTGATTATATGTCCAAAAAATCAGGTTTATCATTACTTGATGGGTTAAACGCCTTAAAATCATATGGTTTAGACTCAATACCTGGTGGTGGAGCCGAAATACTTGATGACCAAATAAGAAAGCAAATTTGTGGAGCCAAATCTAATTCAAAAACATGGCTTTTAGTACACGAAACTGCCCATCAATTGGGAATTCCATCAAATGCAACAATGCTTTATGGTCATATTGAACATTACAAACATCGCATTGCGCACTTAAATCTTTTACGTGAATTGCAAGATAAAACAACAGGCTTTAACGCTTTTATACCATTAAAATTCAGAAATAAAAGAAACGAATTAGCTGGTATTAATGAAGTTTCTGTAATTGAAGATTTGAAAAATTATGCTGTTTGCCGTATTTTTTTTGATAATATACCTCACATAAAAGCTTATTGGCCTATGATTGGAAAAGAAACTGCCCAAATTTCTCTTTCTTTTGGGGTAGATGATTTAGATGGTACTATCAATGATTCTACAAAAATCTACTCTAAAGCAGGTGCTGACGATATAAACCCTATGATGGACAAAAATGAAATGATTAATTTTATAAAAAATGCCAATAGAATTCCAGTTGAGAGAGACTCCTTATACAATATTATCAACAAATTATCCTAATTTAAGGGATGTATATTTTTTAGAAGTCTAATACCTTATTTTCCCCAAATATACTTTCCTGTTTTATCAATGTATATTGAATTAAGATTATATGATTTGCCAATAAAAACTTCAGCCAAGCCATTTTTAAAGTTTGTAATAGCATCAAATATTGGTTGAATTACAAAAGTGCCTTTTTTATCAATAAACCCCCATTTGCCATTTATTTTAACCGCAGCAAGCCCCTCTGAAAACGGCAACACTTCTTCATATTGCGGTTTAATGATTTTTTCTCCTGCTTCATTAATAAAACCATAATTCTTTCCGATTTTAACTGCAGCCAAGTCTTCTGAAATGAGGCTTAACCAATCATACTTTGGTTTAATGATATAATTTCCTGTTTTGTCAATGATGCCGTAATTATTCCCTATTTTTACTAAAGCCATTCCATTTGAAAAGGAGGAAACCTCCTCAAATTGAGGTTCAATAATGAAAACACCTTTGTTATCAATGAAACCCCATTTACCTTCTACATATTTTCCATAATTATTAATAACTGCACCATTATTTACTGCTGCTAAACCCTCTTTAAAAGAAGTTGCAATATCGTATTTAGATTCTATTATCGTTTTCCCCTCACTGTCAATGTATTCCCATTTGTCTTTAAGCTTTACCGGAGCTAAACCCTCAGAAAAATTGCCCGCTTCTTGATAAATTGTTCCAATTTGAATATGCATTGATTTATGTATAAATCCCCATTTACCACTAATTTTAATAAGTGCATAATCTTCTGAAAACTGACCAGCAATCTCAAATTGAGATAAGCTAATATCCTTTCCCATCTTATCAATGTATCCAAAATACTTCCCTTGTTTAACTACAGCTATGTTTTCCGAAAAC
This sequence comes from Bacteroidetes bacterium CG2_30_32_10, assembly GCA_001872995.1. Taxonomy (GTDB): domain Bacteria; phylum Bacteroidota; class Bacteroidia; order Bacteroidales; family CG2-30-32-10; genus CG2-30-32-10. The sequence continues at coordinate 13,055 of MNXO01000116.1, forward strand.
GAAGAAGCATAATCATACTTTAATGAGATAACAACATCTCCATGATTGTTGATATATCCATACAATCCATCTTTCTTGACAGCAAACAATAATTGATTTGATTTTTCATTGTTAAGGGTGTCATTTTTATTATGTTTTAAGTAATTTGAAGTTAAACTATCACTCTGAGCATAGCTATTACGTTGATTAATAAATATTAAAACGCCTATCAGTAATACATATCTATATTTCATAATTATTCTCCCTTCCTTTTATTTTATTAAATAAATGAAAATAAAACACATACATTTTAACGATATATATATATTTATGTTTCGTTTTATATACTTTTGTTTTATCTGAAAAAAATACTA